>NZ_JACJDW010000018.1:0-90097 GCF_014163745.1 Pseudoalteromonas sp. SR44-2
CTGCGCGCAAGCTCTGCAGCTTGTGCACGACGACCATCAGCAGAGTCAGCTCGTCCACCAGGGCGTTGTAGCGCATGTGTTGCATCAAAAATAACAGGTGCCATTGCCTTCATGTCATCCATACCAAGCATATCAACCACAAGGTTGTTGTAACCAAAGCTAGAACCACGCTCACAAAGGGCTACGTTGTTATTACCAGCTTCATTAAATTTAGTAATGATATGACGCATTTCATGTGGCGCTAAAAACTGTGGTTTTTTCACATTAATAATTGCACCTGTTTTAGCCATCGCTACAACTAAGTCGGTTTGACGCGCTAAAAAAGCAGGTAACTGAATTACATCAACAACTTCTGCAACAGGTGCAGCCTGATGCGGTTCATGTACGTCAGTAATTAGTGGAATTTTAAACGTGTTTTTAATTTCTTCGAATATTTTTAACCCTTCTTCCATACCTGGACCACGGTACGAATTGATTGAAGAGCGATTAGCTTTATCAAATGAGGCCTTAAATACATAAGGAATATTTAGTTTCGTCGTAACTTCTACGTAATGCTCTGCAACACGCATTGCTAAATCGCGAGATTCTAATACGTTAATACCACCAAACAATACAAACGGTTTATTGTTTGCAAGTTCAATTTCATTAATTTTAATAATTTGGTCTTTCATTTAAATTCCTTAAGGTGCAACTGCTTGCATCATTAATCCACAAATATAAGCCATATAAGTACCCACACCGTAGCCCAGTACAGCTAACAAGACACCAACAGGCGCTAATGACGGATGAAACGCTGATGCTACTACAGGTGCTGACGCTGCGCCGCCCACATTAGCCTGAGAACCCACAGCCATATAAAATAACGGTGCTTTAATCAGTTTAGCCACAATTAACATGATGCTTGCATGCACTAACATCCAAATTGCACCCACTAAAAATAGCCCAGGGTTATTGAAAATAGCGGTTACATTCATGTGTAAACCAATCGATGCAACCAAAATATATAAAAAGCTAGAAGCTACTTTTGAAGCGCCAAACGCTTCTATTTGCCTCACTTTAGTAAACGATAAGCCTATGCCAATCGTTGTTGATATAACAATTAGCCAAAAGAATTTACTGTTTAAGCTGTATTCTTTTGCCCATTCATAAGTAGTGCCAAAGTACGGCCCTAAAAAGTCAGCGCAAAAGTGTGCTAAGCCAGTTATACCAAATGCAATTGCAATCAGCGTCATGTAATCATTAAGAGTTGGAATGCGTGCATGTTCTGCATGATATTCTTCCACACGCTTTTTCAAATCTTCAATTGCGCTTGTATCAGCACCCGTCGCTGCATCAATCTTTTTATGATTTGCTGCCATTAACAATAAAACAGCCATCCAAATATTAGCGACAATTACATCTACTGTAATCATTACTGAGAATATATCACCACCAACTTCAAACATTTCTTTCATTGATGCTTGGTTAGCACCGCCGCCAATCCAGCTACCTGCAACAGTTGTCATACCGCGCCATACGGCATCTGGGCCATGCCCACCAACAATACTTGGGTCAAATGCGCTCACCACTAAAATAGCTAATGGCCCACCAATAACAATGCCTAAAGTACCCACTAAAAACATAATAAGTGCTTTAGGGCCTAAGTTAATAATCGCTTTTAAATCAATACTAATGGTAAGTAGTATCAAACAGGCTGGTAGTAAGTAGCGCGAAGCCACATAATAAACATTAGATTTATTACCATCTACAATACCAAAGGTATTTAATAACGAAGGTAAAAAGTAACACAGTAATAAAGCAGGTACGTATTTATAAAATCGTTTTAAAGCTGGACGCTCACTGTTTGAGGTTTTAAAAATAAACCCCAAAATAATAGCAAGCAAACCAAGCACAACGGC
The DNA here is from genome assembly GCF_014163745.1 of Pseudoalteromonas sp. SR44-2. Classification (NCBI taxonomy): domain Bacteria; kingdom Pseudomonadati; phylum Pseudomonadota; class Gammaproteobacteria; order Alteromonadales; family Pseudoalteromonadaceae; genus Pseudoalteromonas; species Pseudoalteromonas sp. SR44-2. The sequence goes on from NZ_JACJDW010000018.1 coordinate 1,899, forward strand.
ATCATTTGTAATTAATGCGCTTTGAGTTTCAACCATAATTATTCCTATTCTTAATGGTGCGTTTTATTATTATCTTCTAGTTCTTCTATTTGGTGTTGAATAATCTCTATTGCAGGATCGTCCGGACACTCATCTACAAAAAACTGTAAATCATCACGTGCCATTTTAGGGCAACCGAGCTGATTTAATAAGTAACCTCTGTCGCGTCTCTCATACGGGTCGTCGCCTATTAACTCCATTAGCATCTCTACACAGGTTAAAGCATGACCAAATTTATTTTCGCTAATGAAAGACCATTTTTGCTGAGCTAAAAATAACTTATATACTTCGTCATCAAAAATCAGTTCTAGTGGCTCTTGCTCTTGACCATCATCTTCATCTGCGTTTTCAGGGATAATATACCAACTTTGTTGTCCACTGCTTGGCTCTATTATGTAGCCTTCTTCGTCACTAATCGCCACATGTACGCCAACATCACCTTGGGTAAGACTAAGGTTCGCGTCACAGTTAGCTTGTTGTAAAAAATGACAAAGTATAATTGCCAGTGTTGTAGGTGAACCACTGCGCATAGAAAGCGTATAGCTTAATGTATTTAATTTATATTCAGGCACTTTTAAACCTGATGCACTAAATAGCCAATCACTGTAAAACATATCTAATAATTTTTCGAGGCGATCGTGCTCATCACTCACTTTTAAACACAGCGCTGAAATTTGCTGTTCAAAGTCAGTTAAAGTTTCATAACATGGTGTTAAATCTATCTGAGGGTCCCACTTTGACTCTGCTTTAATACAGCGGTAAATCGCTGGAGGTGTAAATTCATCGTAAGCATCATCAAGATAAGATTCATCGTGTTCGTCAAACCCGAGGGTAGTCATTAATACTGCAACATTTTAGAAAACGAAGGCGTAGTTTACCTAACTTTAAAGCTATATACCAATATAGAGGTGTATTTGAATATTTTCTGAGAGGGAGTTGTATTTGAGCTTTACAAAACAACTATAAAGCTCAAATAGTCAGATATTACTTAAAGCAAAAAAGCTGATTTAGACGTCGCTAAATAACCTATCGCTAAAATAACAGCAGTGTTAACTAAAACGTAAGCAACTTTAGCCGCCATTTTAGTTTGTCGGGCGCTTTTAGCCCCAATACCAATGTATATAACCACTAAAACTATTTTTTCTAATAGCCAATATTGTTCAAACGGATTAATTTTAGCCATAAATATAAGCGTAAGTGCAGACACTAACAATAAAGTATCTATACTGTGACTACCAATCATTACCGCTTTATTTTTTGCTAATTTACCACTGCCCATTCGCGAAAAAGCGCGAATATAAAATAATATTACACTTAACATCGCAATTGCCATGTGCGAGTGCTTTACTGCTAAATAATCCATATGCCCCTGTACTTCTGTTTTATAAAAATTTAATCAGGAAAACGGTTAAGAACCGCTTCTAACTCATCAAGCTTCTCGTTAAATACTTCAACCAATTTTGGTTCAAAGTGTGTGCCTTTTTGAGCGTTAATTTCATCAACTACGTTTTGCAGTGTCCAAGGTTCTTTATAGCATCGTTTATGGCGAAGTGCGTCGTATACATCAGCAAGTGCAACTATACGACCAAATACATTAATTGCGTTTCCGCTTAAACCTTGTGGGTAACCAGAGCCATCCCATTTTTCATGATGCTCTTTTGCAATAATTGCGCCTGCACTAACAATCTCATGGGGAGAGTCTTTTAAAATAGTATAGCCTTTATCAGTATGGGTTTTCATCACTTCCCATTCTTGGGCGTCTAACTTTGCTGGTTTATTTAATACCGCATCAGGAATGCCCACTTTGCCTACATCATGAAGAGGCGACGCCAACCTTACTAAATCAGCATCATGCTTAGATAAGCCATACCCTTGTGCCAATATATGACAAATATGTGCTACACGCTTAACATGATTACCCGTTTCTGTTGAGCGTTGCTCTACCGCTTCACTTAACCTGTAAACAAGCTCTTGCTGAGTCGCTTCTATTTCAGACTGAAGCTGCACATTTTCAAAGGCAAGTTGCACATTTTGAGAAAATATTTTGATTAAATGACGCTGAGTATCCGTTAAATCCTTTGGGACACCAGATATGAACAGCATTGAATTATGATTGTACTCACTACTGCAGTACGCAAATAAGTAATTATCTTTATAAATGATACTTTTATCATTAAGCGCCTGATGACACGCACTTAACTGCTCAGCTTGTAATACCTTATCAAGCTCTTTACCTTCACTTTTTTCAAAATCGCCAGTGCCAGAGCACACTATTAGTTTTTTATTTTTTTCATGTTCTGGGTTTTGTGCAACTAAAGTGGTGGCATACATAGCTTGATCAGCAATACCCAATAAAGATGTTAATTGCTGCATAACGCCTTCAATAAAGTGCTCTATTGAATGCGCAGAAAAAATATCACGAGACGCTATAATTATTTTCTCAAGCCCTTCGCGTGACTGCTCAATCGAAATAATATCCCGATACGAGCGTAGGCTCGACATAATAACAGTAAATAATTTTTGAGCCGTTAGCTCCGTTTTCGATTTGTAATCGTTAATATCATAATTAATAATGACTTGACGTTCAGGTGCCTGGCCAGGTTGGCCTGTTCTTAAAATAATCCGTATATGATTATTTTTAGCTTCTTCACGAATAAACTTAGCAACCTGCAAACCAGCGTCGTCGGTTTCCATTACCACGTCAAGTAGCACAATAGCGGCATCTGGATGCTCTTTTATGAGCTCTTTCGCTTCAGCACCTGAGTAGGCACTAATAAACTCTAAGCGTTTATTTTGAAATTCAAAATCACTCAGTGCTAGTTTTGTAACAGCATGTACTTCAGGTTCATCATCAACGATTAATACTTTCCAGGTACCGTGTTCAATCTCATCGATTGTTTCTTCTGGTTCATCTGAAAATAAAAAATCACCCATCATAGTCGAAATTCCTTCATGGCATTATTTAACGCACTAGTAGGCAATTATTATTCTCTAGGGCCACAGTGCAAGTGTTACACGGTCATTGTTACCAAGGTCTTTCACTGTTTTAATATTAACAAACGCCATTTTTTCAAAAAAATGACGTACAGCTTCACCTTGCTCAAAACCGTGTTCTATTAAAAGATAGCCATTAGATGACAAATAGTCACGTGATTGTGTAATTATTTGTTTAATATCAGACATTCCGCAATCATCAGCCACTAATGCCGATAAAGGCTCAAAGCGCACATCACCCTGATTTAAATGTATATCGCTACTTTCTATATAAGGAGGGTTAGTGACAATTAAATTGAATTTTTCGCCATGCAACTCACTAAACCAGTTACTCTGTTTAACATGTACATTATTAATCGCTAATCGCTGCTGGTTACGTGTAGCAAGTGCAACTGCATCGCTTACTCTATCTACTGCAGTAATTTGCCAACTAGGCATTTCACTACCCAGTGCCAACGCTATTGCACCAGTACCTGTGCCTAAATCAAGCACCTTTGCTGTAGCGGGTAGCGCTATTTCAAGTGCTTGCTCGACTAATGTTTCAGTATCTGGTCGAGGTATTAGGGTCGTTGCGTTAACTTCAAGCGATAAGCTCCAAAATTCACGCAGCCCAGTTATATGGGCTACGGGCTCACCTTTTAAACGTCTTTGGATAAATACATTAAACTGCGATTGTTGCTCATCACTAAGCGCATGTTCTGGCCAAGTAAAAAGGTAACTGCGAGGTTTTTGAAGTATATGAAGAAGTAAAACTTGTGCATCTAATTTAGCACTTTCGCTGCTAGATGCTAATAAGTCAGCACCTGCAGCAATTGCTTGTTCAAGAGTGTGAGCCACAATTACTCGTCGCCCATGGCCGCAAGTAAGTCAGCTTGATGCTCTTGCATTAATGGGTCAATAATCGCACTTAAATCACCGGCTACCACTTCGTTTAAACGATAAAGTGTTAAGTTAATACGGTGATCTGTAATACGACCTTGCGGGTAGTTATAAGTACGAATACGCTCAGAACGATCGCCACTACCTACCAAGTCACGACGTTCAGAGGCTTCTGCCGCATGGCGTTTTTCATCTTCAGCTTGTTGCAGTCGAGCTGCAAGTACTGACATCGCTTTAGCGCGGTTTTTATGCTGCGAACGCTGATCCTGACACTCCACCACAACACCGGTAGGTATATGTGTAAGTCGAATAGCAGAATCAGTTTTATTTACGTGCTGACCACCTGCGCCTGATGCACGAAATGTATCAACTTTTAAATCTGCTGTATTAATTTGTATCGCTTCAGCTTCTGGTACTTCTGCCATAACCGCAACAGTACACGCTGAGGTATGAACACGACCTTGTGATTCAGTCTCTGGTACACGTTGTACGCGATGTACGCCTGATTCAAACTTTAATTGACCGTAAACGCCTTCGCCACTGATATTTGCAATAACTTCTTTGTAACCGCCATGCTCACCTTCATTGGTGCTTACAACTTCTACTTTCCATTTTTTATTTTCTGCGTAGCGGCTGTACATACGAAATAAGTCACCAGCAAAAATAGCCGCTTCATCGCCGCCCGTCCCTGCACGTACTTCAACAAACACGTTGTTGTTATCTCGCGGATCTTTTGGCAACATTAATACTTGAATTTTATCTTCAATCACTAGTATTTGTGCTTTTGCTTCTTTATATTCTTCTTGCGCCATTTCACGCATTTCAGGGTCAGAATCTTTAAGCATTTCTTCTGCACTGGCTAAATCGTCTTGCGTTTCTTTATAGTTTAAAAACGTTTTTACAATCTCTTCAAGCTCAGAATACTCTTTTGAAAGCGCACGAAAACGGTTTTGATCACTAATGACCGACGGGTCGCTTAGCAGCGCTTGTACTTCTTCATAACGCTCTACTAAGGTTTCTAATTTATTATAAACAGACTCTTTCATTTAACGGTTATTCCTGATCAATACCTAACATTTTTTTCAACTGGTTTAGCTGCGCCACTTCACCTTTTTTCGCTGCATCTTGTATTGCACGGGTAGGCGCGTGCATTAAGCGATTGGTTAATTTATTGGCGAGCTCTAATATAATTTTTTCTGCATCTTTACCTGTATTGAGCTGACTAACAGCACGCTCTACAAGTTCAGACTTAATTGTTTGTACATCGTTTCGATAATGGCGGATTAAATCTACCGAATCGAGTGAACGCATCCACATTGCAAATTCTTTGGTGCGTTCAGTAATAATTATTTGCGCTTGCTGTGCAGCTTGCTCGCGCGCTGCCATATTCTCGCTTACAATGGTTTGTAAGTCATCAACGGAATATAAATAGGCAGCATCTAGCTCCCCAACTTGGCTTTCTATATCACGCGGAACCGCTATATCTATAAATAGCATAGGTTTGTGACGTCGCTGCTTTAGCGCCTGCTCAACCACCCCTTTACCAATAATAGGCAAAGTGCTGGCTGTAGAACTAATCACTATATCGGCTTTATGCAAACGCTCAGGCAATTGCGCCAAAGCAATCACATCTGCCGACACTTCGTCAGCTAAGTTACGAGCTCGCTCAATAGTTCTATTTGCAACAGTGATATTTTGAGGCTCATTTTGGTATAGATGTTTAGCAACCAATTCGATGGTTTCACCTGCGCCAATTAATAACACATTGGTCTTATCAAGCTTGCCATAAATATGCTTTGCCAAGTTAACTGCAGCAAACGCTACCGATACCGCACTTGCGCCAATATCGGTTTCAGTTCTAACTTGTTTCGCTACTGAAAATGTTTTTTGAAACAACCTATCAAACGTAACACCTACTGCATCGTGGTTTTTAGCACTAAAAAACGATTGTTTTATTTGCCCCAAAATTTGCGGTTCGCCCAACACCAAAGAATCCAACCCACACGCCACGCGCATTAAGTGATTAATAGCATTGTTATCTTCGTAGCAATAAGTGTTTTTGCTCAGTTCATGTTCATCCAAACCATGGAAACTGGCAAGCCAGCTCAACAGTGTTTGGGAATTTTGCTGAGCGAGGCTACAATAGATCTCGGTTCGATTGCAGGTAGACACAATAACCGCTTCATTAAAGTCGGCATGGCCACTTAATTGTTGCAACGCCTCTGAAATTTGCTCAGGCGAAAAAGCCACTTTTTCACGTAATTCTACGGATGCGGTTTTGTGATTTATACCTAGTGCTATTATGGTCATATTTGCCAAATATTGCTGAGCCCTACTTCAAAGGCGGTAATTTTACCAAAAATCAGCGGAATATGGAAAGTAAGGAACAACATTTGATTCGACAATATTTGATTTTATTCATGTTTTTTTTGTTTTTAGGTGGCTGTGCTCATCAAATTGATACAAAAACAACACTTTATGATGATTGGAAACCACGTTTAGCTGCTCAAAAAACTTGGCAAGTAGAAGGTAAACTTGCATTTATTAGCCCAGAAGAGCGTCAATCTGCAAACTTAAATTGGCAGCAAACAACAAATTCCAATAATTTAATACTGACTACTTTTATTGGTACTCGTATTTTGTCGCTTAAACAAACAGCTAACGGTGCTGAATTAGAGTTTGACGGTGAACAATACTTTGATACTAACGCTGCAGAGCTTTTAAAACGATTAACGGGTTTTACACTACCGGTTGATAATGCCGATAACTGGCTTAAAGGCACTATTGACGATGAAAGTTTAATTGTTGATGAGCTTGGGCGTGCAAACCAAGTATTATGGTTTGATAATACAGGCAAAAAATGGCAAATAGATTATGGCACCTATGTACAAAACGCAGGTTACTGGTTACCTACTAAACTGACGTTAAAGCACCAACAAATAAAAATTAAAATTCAACTATACGATTGGCAGTTTAAATAAGTATGAATAACAAAACCTCTTTTTCACTTATTGCTCCGGCAAAACTCAATTTATTTTTACATATTAATGCTCGCCGAGAAGATGGCTATCATGAACTTGAAACCTTATTTACTTTTTTAAATTTTGGTGATGAGCTGCATTTTGAGTTAACAACAGATGGGAGTATTTCTGTCGGTGGTGATACTAAAGACATCCCTCTAAATGATAATCTTATCTATAAAGCGGCTTTATTATTACAAACACACTGTAAAACCTCTTTGGGTGTAAAAATAAATTTAATTAAGCGCTTGCCGATGGGGGGCGGTGTTGGAGGAGGTTCATCTGACGCAGCGAGTACTTTATTAGCCCTAAATAAGTTATGGAAACTGGCACTAAATTTAGAAACACTAGCACAATTAGGGCTCAAGTTAGGGGCAGATGTTCCGGTGTTCATACAAGGTCAAAGCGCCATAGCGCACGGTATTGGTGAAAAACTACACCACGTAACACTTGAACAAAAATGGTACTGCGTTGTACACCCTAACCAACATGTAAGTACCGCAAAAATATTTACACATCCAGATTTAAAACGCGACACACCAAAAATAATAGGCGACTGGAAACACCATACTTTGACCAACGATTGTGAGCCTTTAGTTAAAAAGCTTTGCCCCGAGGTTGAAAAAACCCTCCAGTGGTTGCTAAAATACGCACCGTCGAAGATGACCGGAACAGGTTCATGTTGTTTTGTCGAATTTGCTAGCCAAGTTCAAGCACAAGATGTACTTGAAAATCTCCCCCATACTTGGCAGGGTTTTGTGGCTTCAAGCGCAAATGTCTCACCTGCTCATACGGAGTTAACCGCCATATTCGATCAATGAAGTAACGTACAAGTAATCATAAGTTAACCCGCAGTGATATTTATCATTGCCCGTTAGTCCAAATATTCAGTGCCTGAGGAACCCTACCGTGCCTGACATGAAGCTCTTCGCTGGTAACGCAACACCTGAGTTAGCTCAAAAAGTTGCAAAACGTTTATATATTGAATTAGGCGATGCTGTTGTTGGCCGTTTTAGCGACGGTGAGATCAGTGTTCAAATAAATGAAAATGTTCGTGGCTCGGACGTTTTTATCTTGCAATCAACCTGTGCCCCTACAAACGATAACCTGATGGAACTTATCGTTATGGTTGATGCTCTACGTCGTGCATCTGCAGGTCGTATTACTGCCGTCATTCCTTATTTTGGTTATGCGCGCCAAGACCGTCGTGTACGTTCTGCTCGTGTTCCAATTACCGCTAAAGTTGTTGCAGATTTCTTATCAAGTGTTGGTGTTGACCGTGTTCTTACGGTTGATTTACACGCTGAACAAATCCAAGGCTTCTTTGATGTACCTGTAGATAACGTATTTGGCAGCCCTGTATTACTTGAAGATATGAAAGAACGCGACTTTGAAGACGTCGTTGTTGTATCTCCAGATATCGGTGGTGTTGTACGTGCTCGTGCAATTGCAAAACTACTAAATGATACCGATTTAGCAATCATTGATAAACGTCGCCCTCAAGCAAATGTTTCTCAAGTAATGCACATTATTGGTGACGTTGAAGGTCGTGATTGTATTATCGTAGATGATATGATTGATACCGGTGGTACATTGTGCAAAGCCGCAGAAGCACTTAAAGAACATGGCGCTAAGCGTGTATTTGCATACGCAACGCACCCTATCCTTTCAGGTAAAGCAGCCGAAAACTTACGTGACTCAATGATTGATGAAGTAATTGTAACTGACTCAATTCCGCTATCTGATGAGCTTAAAGCCCTTGATAAAGTTAAGGTACTTACGCTTGCTGACATGTTAGCAGAGACTATTCGTCGTATTAGTAACGAAGAATCTATCTCAGCGATGTTTGAACACTAAAATTAAACATTCCTGAATATAAAAGCGCCTTTTGGCGCTTTTTTTGTAAGCGATGTTTATTTTATCTGGGCGTGGTGGTATGATAGCGCGCCTTTTGGCTAGGGACCTTGGTCGCAAAGGCCCTACACATTTAAATAACTGGAGACATCATGTCTAACAAAACTTATACGTATAACGCTGAACTTCGCGTAGAAACTGGTACTGGTGCGAGCCGCCGCCTACGTCGCGAAGACAAAGTTCCTGCAATCCTTTACGGAGCTGATAAAGAAGCTTTATCTCTTACTTTTGCTCATAAAGATATGATCAAAGCTCAAGAAGACGAAGGTTTCTACACGCATATCCTTACGCTTAACGTTGATGGCGAAGCTGTTGAAGTAATCTTAAAAGATATCCAACGTCACCCATTCAAGCCTAAGCTTACTCACCTTGATTTCCAACGTGTAGATGCTACTCATAAATTTCAAACTAAAGTTCCTCTACACTTCATCGGTGAAGAGATTGTAACTAAAGCTGGCGCAACTGTTGTTCACCAGTTAACTGAAGTTGAAATTACGTGTCTTCCAAAAGCACTTCCAGAATTCATTGAAGTAGATGTTTCTAAGTTTGTTGTTGGCGATTCAGTTCATATCTCTGACCTAACTTTCCCTAAAGGCGTTAGCTCTGTAGATTTAGCTAAAGGCGAAGGCCATGATCAGTCTATCCTGACTATCAAAGCAAACAAAGCAGCTCCAGTTGAAGACGACGCTGCAGCAGCAGAATAATATTTAAGGTCTCGCAACCTTGAATTCTATTCAAATGCTTGTGGGCCTGGCTAATCCAGGCCCCGAATACGCAAACACACGCCACAATGCAGGTGCTTGGTTCATCGAGCAAATCGCTGCACGCTATAACTGCACTCTAAAACACGATCCTAAATATCATGGCCTTACAGGCAAAGTGATCATTCAAGGCCAAGAATTCAAATTATTGATCCCCACTACTTACATGAATTTAAGTGGTAAAGCGGTCAGTAGTTTAGCTAATTTTTTCAAAATCCCTGTCGAGGACATTTTAGTTGCCCATGACGAATTGGATTTAGACCCAGGCGTTGCCAAATTAAAAAAAGGTGGCGGGCATGGCGGTCATAATGGTTTAAAAGACATTATTGCAAAAATGGCAAATCAAAAAGACTTTATGCGCTTGCGCATTGGTGTAGGTCATCCGGGGCATCGTGAAATGGTAACTGGTTGGGTGCTTGGAAAAGCGGCCAAAGAAGACCAAGAAAAAATGGATGCTGCTGTTGATGAAGCAGTTCGTTGCATGGAAATACTTGCAAAAGATGGTGTGTTAAAAGCACAAAACAGACTACATTCGTTTAGACCCTAGTAACTTGGGTCCAAGTACACCGTTTAAACGAATTCTAAACAAGGTATCTTACTATGGGTTTTAAATGTGGCATCGTTGGCTTGCCTAACGTAGGTAAATCAACGCTTTTCAATGCACTAACTAAAGCGGGTATTGAAGCCGCTAACTTTCCTTTTTGTACCATTGAGCCTAATACAGGTGTGGTGCCTGTGCCAGATCCTCGTCTAGACGAACTTGCTAAAATTGTTAATCCTCAACGAGTTCTTACCACTAGTATGGAATTTGTAGATATTGCTGGCTTGGTAAAAGGCGCATCTAAAGGTGAAGGCCTTGGTAACCAGTTTTTAGCTAACATTCGTGAAACCGATGCAATTGGCCACGTAGTTCGCTGTTTTGAAGATGAAAACATCATTCACGTAGCAGGCACTATTGACCCTGCTGACGATATTGACGTAATCAACACTGAGTTAGTACTTGCTGATATGGATAGCGCTGAAAAAGCCCTTTTCCGTAACGCAAAAAAAGCAAAAGGTGGTGATAAAGACGCCAAAGAGCAAAATGCCGTACTTGAAAAAGTAAAAGTGCATCTTGATGAAGGCTTAACTTTACGCGCTTTAGCATTAACTAAAGAAGAAAAAGCAGCAATCAGCTCTATCAACTTCTTAACTATTAAACCAACTATGTATATTGCAAACGTTGCTGAAGATGGTTTTGAAAATAATCCATACCTTGACCGTGTACGCGCTATTGCTGCAGCTGAAGATGCGATTGTTGTTCCTGTATGTGCTGCTATCGAATCTGAGCTTTCAGAATTAGATGACGAAGACAAGCTTGAGTTTATGGCTGATCTTGGCTTAGAAGAGCCCGGCCTTAATCTTGTTATTCGTGGTGGTTATGAATTACTACAATTACAAACTTATTTCACTGCGGGTGTTAAAGAAGTGCGTGCATGGACAATCCCTGTAGGTGCAACAGCGCCACAAGCAGCGGGTAAAATCCATACCGACTTCGAGCGTGGCTTTATTCGTGCGCAAACGATTGCTTTTGACGACTTTGTTGCCTTTAAAGGTGAAAGTGGCGCAAAAGAAGCAGGTAAGATGCGTCAAGAAGGTAAAGAGTACATTGTTAAAGACGGCGATGTAATGAACTTCTTGTTCAACGTATAAGTTAAATGAAACCAAATTAGTATTGGTAATAATTTTAAAGGCTCGTTTTTACGAGCCTTTTTTGTACCTCCAACGTTATAAACTTATAAAATTGATATAGCCCCAACCTAAATGCCTACGTTTAATTTAAAAAACACACTGCGCAGAAGATCAAACCTCAATAATAAGTACCTCTTAAACAAATTAATGTTAAGATTTAACCAGAGCGTAATAATTTGTCGAATAATCAAACAGCTTCAAACTATTGGTTTTTGCTTTTTTTATTTAGCGACAAATTTTGTATGTGAATTGCACTCAAAAAATCATCATTTTTATTAAAATTTAGCCGCTTAGCTTAATTTTCCTGCAAACAAACACAGTTAAGTGTTTTTTTGCAAAAAAGGTGTTGACGAATTTGGGTCATATCAGCATAATACGCCCCGCACTCAGCGATGAAGTGCTAACAAAAAAAGATGGCTAAGTAGCTCAGCTGGTTAGAGCACATCACTCATAATGATGGGGTCACAGGTTCAAATCCCGTCTTAGCCACCATATTTTTTTGTTGCTCAATGAAGAGTTTAAAATAACTACCTTGTGTGCGGGAGTGGCGGAATTGGTAGACGCGCTGGATTTAGGTTCCAGTATCTTAGGATGTGAGAGTTCAAGTCTCTCCTTCCGCACCATAATTCTTGATAAGAATTAAAACTATCAATTGTTATTGTTGGGATATCGCCAAGCGGTAAGGCACCAGGTTTTGATCCTGGCATTCCCAGGTTCAAATCCTGGTATCCCAGCCAACAATGGCTAAGTAGCTCAGCTGGTTAGAGCACATCACTCATAATGATGGGGTCACAGGTTCAAATCCCGTCTTAGCCACCATTTCTTTTTTTAGAAGTGGCTCTGCAAGAGTTAAATTGCACTCAATGAAGAGTCTAAAATAACTACCTGTGTTTTATAACACAAACGATGCGGGAGTGGCGGAATTGGTAGACGCGCTGGATTTAGGTTCCAGTAACTTCGGTTGTGAGAGTTCAAGTCTCTCTTTCCGCACCATGTTCTTGATACGAACTAAAAATATCAATTAATTCTTTGTTGGGATATCGCCAAGCGGTAAGGCACCAGGTTTTGATCCTGGCATTCCCAGGTTCAAATCCTGGTATCCCAGCCAACTTCTTCTACCAAGGAAAGTTGAATAAAAGAATAACTCTTGCTTAGAGTTTAAATGAGCAAATTAGTGATGCGGGAGTGGCGGAATTGGTAGACGCGCTGGATTTAGGTTCCAGTATCTTAGGATGTGAGAGTTCAAGTCTCTCCTTCCGCACCATGTTCTGATAAGAACTAAAATTATAAAAGAATTCTTTGTTGGGATATCGCCAAGCGGTAAGGCACCAGGTTTTGATCCTGGCATTCCCAGGTTCAAATCCTGGTATCCCAGCCAACTTCTTCTACCAAGGAAAGTTGGATAAAAGGATTGCTCTAGCTTAGAGTTTAAATTAGCAACTTAGTGATGCGGGAGTGGCGGAATTGGTAGACGCGCTGGATTTAGGTTCCAGTAACTTAGGTTGTGAGAGTTCAAGTCTCTCCTTCCGCACCATGTTCTTATTAAGAACTAAAACTAATTCAAATTTATAGTTGGGATATCGCCAAGCGGTAAGGCACCAGGTTTTGATCCTGGCATTCCCAGGTTCAAATCCTGGTATCCCAGCCAATTTGACTTCCTTCTCTAAAACTTCTCAATATTCATTAAATTCAGCTTACTTTTTCTGTACTTAAATATACATTTATAAATTCATCTATATTTATTGGTTTGCTATATAAATACCCTTGTAAATAATCACAGTTAAGACTCAACAACGCCTGTTCTACCTCTTTAGTTTCTATTCCTTCAGCAACTACATCGCAATTTAATCGACTCGCTAAAAACAATGTAGATTCTACAATGGCGTAATCAGGCGAGTTAGTAAGCATATCTTTGACAAACGACTGATCAATTTTTATTTGATTGATTGGCAGCTCTCTTAATAATGACAGTGACGAAAAGCCAGTACCAAAGTCATCAACACTAAATTTAAACCCCCGCATACTCAACTGTTGCATCATTTTTCTTGCTGCGGGTATGTTTGTCATCATTGCCCCTTCTGTAATTTCAAATATTAGTGAATCACTTAAAGTCGGGTCAGTAGTAAGTAAGCTAATTATAAATTCGTAAAACTCGCTGCTTTCGATATCTTTCGTTGATAAGTTGACATGAATAGTACCGGTAAACCCAAAGAGTTTAAGTTTTCTAATATGGTTAACTGCTTCTTGTACAACCCATTTCGATAAAACAAAAATTAGCCCTGTACGCTCAGCTACACTTATAAACTTTTCAGGACTAATAAAGCTACCATCAGCTTGCGGCCATCGGATCAGCGCTTCTAGGCCATGCAATTGAATATCTTTGGAGTTCATTATTGGTTGTAAATAAAGCTCGAACTCCCCTTTGTGTAACGCGGCTTTAATTTTGACTGATAAATCAAAAAAGTCCTCAGCTCGTTTACCTATTTCAGATGAGTAATTTACTAAAGGTTGAAATGTCTTTTTTGCTTCATGCAGTGCCAAGTTGGCTTTTTTTAATAACTGGTCGGGTAATCGGCTATCATCTGGGAAACGGCTTACGCCTATACTTAATTCTATTTTAACCATTTGCTCATGTGTACAAAACGGGGCTTTAACGGCTGAGTTTATAATATTTACACAGTGAGCCATGCTTTCATCAGTATCGGTATTCAGTAAGAACGCAAACTCATCCCCCCCTATTCGATATAACTTAGCAATGCCACATAGTTCTTTGCTTAACTTATTAGCAAAAGCAGCCAGTAGCTGATCACCACATTGATGACCAAAGGCATCATTAATTTGTTTAAAATTATTTAAATCAATATAAAATAATGCAAATGAAGAAGGGTAATCAACTTGTTTACTCAAGGATTTAAAAAAGTTATTGCGGTTGGGTAAGGTTGTTAAGTTATCGTGCTCAGTTTGATATTTTTGATACTGCGTTGCTTGCTCTATTTTAAGGATGCTTTTCAAACTCAGTTTGACAACTAAGAAAACAAACCCTGCACCACCAAATAATATTGTGGCAACTGCATTTCTTATTATTGGTGCCGTATCGTAATTTGAAAAGTAATAAAGTATCCACCAATACCCTAAAATAAAACAGACAATAGCGCATAACAGTACACTCCACGCTCTTTGCGATGTTTTTTTACAAACTTTAAAGGTTGTTTTTAAGCTAGCAACTAGCAGTAGCGCACCTAAAATAATTATTACTGAAAAAAAATTATCCACACATAGGCTCTTTAAAATTATTAAATTGCGGTTTAGTGATATAACCCTAGTCAAATTAAAATTTTATTTAATATAACTGGGTCACTATTGGTCCACTTAAAACATACATAAAAAAAGGCTCATAAATGAGCCTTTTTAATCTCTACTTTAAATTTAGCCTAAATCACCGCTAATTGCGTATTTTAAAACCCAGTTTTTTATAGGGCCTGTATTATTAGCCATTTTTAAAAACTGGCTACGTGCCCATTTAAGTGGCGCAACTTGGTTAGAAAAGCCAAAGTAACACGCGTCCATCATGCTCATCATTAATAAATTAGCCTTACGGCGAGCTCGCTCGTATTCTTTAAGCGTTAACGGGCACCCTATATCCGCTGCATTGTCTAAAACTTCAGCAAGTGCCACTACGTCCTGAAAACCTAAATTTACACCCTGCCCTGCAAGCGGATTTATTGTATGTGCAGCGTCGCCGACTAAAACTAAGCGCCCTTGTGAATAGCTGTTAGCATGTTGGCGAGTAAGCGGAAATATTGCATGAGTCTGTACTTCAAAGTCTCCAGCAAGTTCAGGAAATTTATTAAGTATGTGCATTTTTAACTGAATTGGGCTTAGCCCTTTAAATGCTTGCAATGTATTTGCATCGTCGTACCAAATTAAATTAGCGTACGGTGCCTGCATTGGTAAAAATGCTAACGGCCCACTTGGTGTAAACTGTTGCCATGTTTTAATTTGTTGCGGTGCATCGAGTTTAATTAACACCCCCATGCAATGCTGTTGGTACTGCCAACCCGTAATACCAATATTCGCCTTATCGCGCAGCTGCGATTGCCCACCATCGGCTGCAATCACTAAATCAGCGGTATAGGTTTTAGCTCCATACACAAGCGTAATTAAATCATCCGTTTGCTCTATTTTAGTAATAGGTGTGGCTTGCTCAATAACCTCAATCTTATAATGATCAAATTGCTGCCATAAACCTGCTTGAATTAAACTATTTTCAATTAAGTGGCCTAAATGCGTGGTGTTTATATCGGCGCAGTCAAACAATAAATTATCACCACCGCGCTCAAATGCCTCTAATTGTTGATAAGGCGCTATGCGGTTTTGCCTTAAAAGCGGCATTGCTCCTAATTCATCAAGTAAATTTTCTGAAAAACGATTAATAGCCGACACTCTAATATCAACCTTATCACTACTAAGAATCTGTGATGGATCTATTAGGTGTTTTTCGATTATGCGTACGCCAAAGCCCTGTTGAGCAAGCTTTATCGCCATAGCCGCGCCAACCATGCCACCACCAACTACTATCACATTATTTTTAGTCATGTTTTTCATCATTTTATTATTACTTGAGTCTGTTTTGATTGTATCAAAATTAATTTGTTTTATACCAGAGGATATCCCTAACAGCTGATTAAACTCGCCTCGTATTGATTTGAGATCACAAACATGAAAACTATACTTGGATCTGGACGGGTATCCAGCTAAAATACGCCTCCTTTGAGTGAGCATGCTTGCTCCTTAATCCTGTTTCAAGCACATTTTTGTGCCACTATCGAATTGAACACGAGGCTATATTTCAATGAGCAAAAAGCTGCATATTAAAACCTGGGGTTGTCAGATGAACGAATACGACTCTCAGAAAATGGCTGAACTTTTAGATGCCACCAACGGCTACCAGCTAACTGAAGATGCAACAGATGCCGACGTAATCTTACTTAACACCTGTTCAATTCGTGAAAAAGCACAAGAAAAAGTATTTCACCAATTAGGTCGCTGGAAGTTATTAAAAGACGACAAGCCAGATTTAATCATTGGTGTAGGTGGTTGTGTTGCCTCACAAGAAGGTGACTCTATTCGCCAACGTGCGCCATTTGTAGATGTTATTTTTGGTCCGCAAACGCTACACCGTTTACCAGAAATGATTAAACAAGTGCAAGGCGACAAAGGCTCATCGGTTGTTGATATTTCATTCCCAGAGATTGAAAAATTTGACCGCCTGCCAGAGCCAAAAGCAGATGGCCCATCTGCTTTCGTATCAATTATGGAAGGCTGTTCTAAGTACTGTACTTTTTGTGTTGTACCTTATACTCGCGGTGAAGAAGTTAGTCGCCCAGTAGATGACGTACTACTTGAAGTTGCACAACTTGCAGAGCAAGGCGTACGTGAAGTAAATCTTTTAGGTCAAAACGTAAACGCATACCGCGGCGATACGCACGATGGCGAAATTTGTTACTTCTCTGATTTAATTCGTCTTATTGCAGCTATTGATGGTATTGACCGTATTCGTTACACCACATCGCACCCGGTAGAATTTACCCCAGATATAATCGACGTTTACGCCGATGTACCAGAGCTTGTAGATCACTTACATTTACCAGTACAAAGTGGTTCAGACCGTATATTAAACCTAATGAAACGTGGTCATACGGCAATTGAATACAAATCGACAATTCGTAAGTTACGTAAAATTCGTCCTAACTTAAGCATGTCGTCAGATTTCATTATTGGTTTCCCAGGCGAAAGCAAAGAAGACTTTGAAGCAACCATGAAGCTTATTAGCGACATAGGTTTTGATATGAGCTTTAGCTTTATTTACAGCGCACGCCCAGGTACGCCAGCGGCAGATTTGCCGGATGACGTAACAGAGCAAGAGAAAAAAGAGCGCTTATACTTACTACAAAACCGTATTACACAAATGGCGCAGCAAATTAGTCGTCAAATGTTCGATACAGAGCAACGTATACTTGTTGAAGGTCCTTCTAAGAAGAACCCTATGGAATTACGTGGCCGTACCGAAAACAACCGTGTAGTAAACTTTGTTGGCCCGCACACAGTGATCGGACAGTTTGTTGATGTACGTATTACCGAAGCACTACCTAACTCTTTACGTGGTGACTTAATTCGTACAGAATCAGAAATGAACTTACGACGTGAAGTCGCTCCTTCAGCTATTTTAACTAAAGCTGCAGCTGCAGAGCCAAAACCAGACACTGTTAACGAAATTGGCGTAGCTACTTTCGTTCCTTAGTCACACAATTAGCGCCAGTTAACGCTGGCGCAGTACTATAGGAAGCAATTTTGAGTAATCAGTTAAAAACATTAGAGATTTATTTAGAACCTGCCGATAACAAACGCCTTTCTTCTTTATGTGGCCCGTTTGACGAAAACATCAAACAAATTGAACGCCACCTGGCTGTTGAAATAATTCACCGTGACAACTTTTTTAAAGTAACCGGTAAACTACACAACTGCGCCGGCGCTGTAGAAATCTTAAAAAACCTTTATGTTGATACTCAGCCAGTTCGTGGTGTTTTAGGCGAAATAGAACCCGACGCCGTTCATTTAGCAATTACCGAATCAAAAGCCTTAGATCAAGATGCATCCAGCAGCGCTTATGGCAAAGAAATGGTTATTAAAACTCGCCGTGGTGTTATTAAACCACGTAACGACAACCAAGGTGTTTATGTGGCTAATATTTTAAACCACGACATTACCTTTGGTATTGGCCCTGCAGGTACTGGTAAAACTTACCTTGCAGTTGCAGCCGCCGTCGACGCTCTTGAGCGCCAAGAAATACGCCGTATATTGCTAACGCGCCCTGCTGTTGAGGCTGGTGAGAAGCTTGGCTTTTTACCTGGCGATTTAAGTCAAAAAATAGACCCATACCTGCGCCCTCTTTACGATGCGCTTTTTGAAATGCTAGGTTTTGAAAAAGTAGAAAAACTCATCGAAAAAAATATCATCGAAGTCGCACCGCTTGCTTACATGCGCGGACGTACTTTAAACGATGCCTTTATTATTTTAGATGAAAGCCAAAATACCACCGCCGAGCAAATGAAAATGTTTTTAACCCGTATAGGGTTTAACTCAAAAGCGGTGATTACAGGCGATATTACACAGGTCGATTTACCTCGTGGGACACGCTCAGGCCTTCGCCATGCAATTGAAGTACTTGATGGCGTAAACGAAATTAGCTTTAACTACTTCAAAGCCCACGACGTAGTACGCCACCCTGTTGTAGCACGCATAGTTGAAGCCTACGAGCGTAACGACGAAAGCGAGCGACTTAAGCGCATTGAAAAGCAAAATGCAAAAGACGCACTCGCTGCTCTTCAACAGCCTACTACTAAAGAGTAATACTTTGACAACCGAACTTGATTTACAAATAGCCTGTGAGTTTGACAACCTCCCAAGCGAAGAACAATTTGCACTATGGGCCGACAAAGCCCTTAGCCAATACCGTGACGAGTCCGAACTCAGTATCGTTATTAGCGACGAAGCGCAATCGCAACAACTTAATAACGACTATCGCGGTAAAAATAAACCGACCAACGTACTGTCGTTCGAATTTGAAGCACCACCAGGAATAGATATTCCCTTGGTTGGTGATTTAATTATTTGCCCAGCCATTGTATTAGCTGAAGCAATTGAGCAAGAGAAGTCATTTCATGACCACTTTGCTCACATGGTTATTCACGGATGCTTGCATTTGCTTGGATTTGACCATATAAAGAGTGACGATGCTTTAGAGATGGAAAGCATCGAAAAGCAATTACTTGCAGAGCTAAACATAGCTGACCCATACCGGGACGATATTTAAATTAACGGAGCAATTAGACGCAATGAGCGACGGTAACTCGCAATCTAGCCAGGGTTCTTCTGGCAAAACGTGGTTGGGCAGAATAGCCCAAATGTTGCAAGGGGAACCCCAGAATAGAGAAGAGCTGGTCGAAGTTATTGCCGATGCGCAAGAACGAGACGTAATCGATCCAGAAACAAAAGAGATGATAGAAGGTGTGCTTGGCGTGTCTGAGCTTAAAGTGCGAGACATAATGGTTCCGCGCTCACAAATGATCACTCTTGAGATCGACAGCCCGCTTGAAGAACTAATTCCAATGATGGTTGACTCAACTCACTCACGTTTTCCAGTGGTGATTGAAGACAAAGATCATGTAGAAGGTTTTTTACTCGCTAAAGATTTATTGCCACTGATCTTAAATAAAGACGAGCATTTACCATCAATACGCGATTATTTACGCCCAGCAATGGTAGTACCTGAGAGCAAACGTGTTGATACATTGCTAAACGAATTCCGTCAGCAACGCTACCATATGGCTGTTGTTATTGATGAATACGGCGGCGTATCTGGCTTAGTAACGATTGAAGATATTCTTGAAATAATTGTTGGCGAAATCGAAGATGAGCACGACGAAGAAGAAGAACATCAAGATATTCGTCAACTTGCTAAACATGTCCACGTAGTGCAAGCACTCACTCCTGTAGATGACTTTAACGAGCATTTTAAAACAGGCTACAGCACAGACGAAGCCGATACTATCGGCGGAACTGTACTGCACGCATTTGGCCATATGCCAAGCCGTGGTGAAACGATTGACATAGAAGGTTACCAATTTAAAGTAACCAACGCCGACAATCGTCGTATTTTGCAACTGCAAGTCACCGTTCCTAAGGCTGATGATAACGACAGTGAAGAAACTGCTAACTAGACTTACCCTATTAGCAAAAGATAAAAAAGCATGGCTCGCACTCGTTGCGGGCCTTGTTTTAACTTTTGGCTATGCCCCTTTTGAAATTTGGCCCATCGTATTTATTAGTATTGGCGCCATAATTTTTTGCATTAATCCCAATAATACCGGTAAAGCACACGCAAAAACCGGTGCTAAATATGGCTTTATATTTGGCCTAGGCTGGTTTGGTGCAGGTATAAGCTGGGTACATGTTTCTATTGCCACCTTTGGCGGTATGCCGCTTATAGCGTCGCTCTCGTTAATGGCTTTTTTGTGCTCATACTTAGCATTATTTCCCGCACTTGCCTTTTGGGCAACTACACGCTTTGCTAGTGGCCCTAAAAGCTTTGGCGCATTACTAATTGCCTGCTTTGCAATTAGTGAGTATTTACGTGGCACCGTACTTACCGGTTTCCCGTGGTTAAGCTTTGGCTACACACAAACCGACGGACCTTTAAGGCTGCTCGCCCCTTATATTGGCGAGTTTGGCTTAACTCTTACCTGTGTCGCTATTGGCTTTGCACTATATAGACTTACCCAAAAAGATTTTAAAACCCCGGCGGTTACTGCGACAGCTGTTGCGCTTATTTTTACAGGTGCAAATACCACAGGCAGCATTCATTACACAGATAAAAACATGTCAGTATTGCTCGTACAAGGCAACATACAGCAACACCTGCGCTTTGAGCCAAGTGAGTTTTGGACCACAATGAGCAAATACCAAGACATGACACGTCCACATTGGGATGCCGACTTAATAGTATGGCCAGAAGCCGCAGTGCCTGAAATAGAAATGCTTGCCGATTCCTACCTAGCCAATTTAGACAGTGCCGCCTCGTTTAATAAAACCGCCCTTGTAACCGGTATTGTTGACTACCAGCGAGACACCAAAAATATATTTAACACCTTAATTGTTGTCGGTAATAAAGAGCGCGGCGACGAGCATGGGCATTACCATTACCTTGATAAAAACCGCTATCAAAAACACCAGCTACTACCTATTGGCGAATTTGTACCATTTCAAGACTTTTTGCGCCCTATTGCCCCATTATTCGATTTGCCTATGTCATCGTTTACCCGTGGCGACAAAGTGCAAAACAACTTACGCGCCAATGGCTATAACTTACTCCCTGCTATTTGCTACGAAATTGTTTTTGCCGACTTAGTACGCGGTAATTACAAAAGCGACTCTGACCTACTCTTTACTGTAAGTAACGATGCCTGGTTTGGCGACTCTATTGGGCCTTTGCAACACATGCAAATAGCCCGTATGCGCGCGCTCGAACTACAACGCCCTCTAGTGCGTGTTACAAACAATGGTGTAAGCGCCGTATACGACCCCATAAGCCACACTCAACAAACCATGCCTCAGTTTGAAGCTACCATATTGAAAGCCAACATTAAGCTTATAAAAGGCGACAGCGTGTACAGCCAATACGGCAATGTGTTTGTGTGGGGATTTGTGTTGTTGATGGGAGTTGTTGGGTTTGGGGTTAGGTTTAGAAGTTAAGCTCGCTATTTAAGATGTAGGGCCTACATATTTAGCTCTACATTTTTAAAGTGTTTAATTAGCTTCTAAAGCCATTTCTTCTAAAGATAACCTTAGTAAGTAGCTACACCATTCCCTTAAATTTAGCAGACTAACTTGGTAGTACTCTCTAGCGTTACTCATTGTATTGCTATCTAATAGTGGTACCACACTGCCTGAATATGAATTATCGACAAACCTAGTTCCTTGGTGAAGGTATCTTGATCTTAAACCGTAATATGAATTAATTATTTTAACTAATGGGTCATTATTGCTATCTTTTCCCACATAACTTCTCACTCTATCTGAGATTGAATGTACTTGTTGACCACAACTATCACACTTTTTACTCTTCGAAGCTCCAATCAACGACGCAACTTCTAATGAAGACATATAAAGTATCATTGCATCTTCACTTGATGATGGATGAAGTTTAGCTGCATTAGAGAATCTTAAATCGCTCTGAAAGTCAGTATTCCCCTCATCACTTGCCTCCCCTATTCTCGGAGTTGGGGAATATGTATCTAAGGTAAATGAATCTAAAGATCTGCCTGATGAAAAATGAGCATAAGAATTCAAGAGTAATTGAATTTCATAAGAGTAAATATCATTACTCAGTATGTAATCAATAAGGAAACAGGTTTTTTCTGAGATTTGAACTAAGCCATCAGCTATTGGTTTAGCATCAATCCAACTTATATCTCTAGAGTATTTATTAATTTCAATACTTGAAAACGATGAATCATTGTCACTTTGAGTATCTCGAATAATCAAACAGTTTGTACTAACAGTTAAAATTTCAATAATCGTTTTAATTTTTTCTGCTGCTTTAGCTTCTGCATCTACAGCATCATAACCATTAATATCAACTATCAATTTAATTGAGCTATTACCTGTTGGTTTTAAAACAAAACTTTTACCTGAGTATGCGGCAATAGAACCCCTAATAACTTCAAGTGAAGTACTAAATCTGAATTTAGAAATCAGTTTTTTATAATCTAAACTATTTTTAACTAGCTCTCTAATAACTTTTAGGTCGCTTATAATTTCATCACTTTCGATATAATCAGAGAACATGACCGCGACTAAATTTCCTTTTTGTTTATACGTGACCGAAACCTCGAAAGAACCTTTAGCTTTATAGTCCATACGTCCTAAAATTATTTGTTTAGAACCTAGCTTTTTATACGGAGAGTAATGCCAAGCACACTTACCAAAGTGATCTCTAATACTTGCCCATAAAGATCTCAAAAAATGATTACTTTCATTTTCATTATTTAATCCTTCAAGTAAGACTTCCAAATAGATATACCTATAGTTTAATTAAATTATGTTAATTGGAGTTAGTCCTTCACTGCTTCTTCTACCGTTTCCACATTTACAACTTGATTCAAGTTACCTTTAATAACCACCGTCGCTGATATTTTATCTTGAATGGCTTGCCTGTTTGGGTCCCAGTATATCTGTAAAAAGCCCAATAAGCCCGTTGCAAAGCCTGCACCGTAGCCGCCGTAGCGACCAAAACAATCTAATAAACCTAATGGCTCACCGCTTAGAGCGACAACACGGATATTACAAACCTTTTTACCCGGCGTTTGGCCGCGCCAAAGTAACGAGAACAACGTAAAGTAAACAGCAGCCCAGCCAAAACCTAAGCCCAAGTCTTGAATAATGCCTTTGCCCCACTGCAAAATACTATTTGTGCTTGTTTGTGCAGGTTTTTCTTCTATTAACTGTGCAGGCTTTATTTCGTTATTTTCACTGAGTACTAAAAGTTGTAAAAGTACGGTAGCAAGTTGTGGGCTTTGTAGGTCGTCCATTTCTGCTAATTTGGGAACTTGCCCAATTAAATTATCAAACGCGTTTTGTTGGCAAGGTTGCTCACAGCTGTCATCGGCTGTTTGCGCTAAATAAGTATTTACCCGTTGTTTTTCTGTGGAGGAAAGCTGAATTTCATCTTGTATTTTTACGCCCTGAACAGCTAAACCTTGATCAGCGTTATCGTCTTCTAGGTAATCAATGCCAATTGAAAGCACAGTAAGTGCACTTACAAATAAAATACTTGCTGCCGTTATTTTTAATATTCTTCGCCACACATTCGACATTTTTGGAAGGTATTGCTGTGCCGTACCTTTATAAAAAGCCATTGCAGCAACAAATGCTATTAGAGCAGCGCTAAGCTTGGCTGCTAAAAATATCAGTGCAACATCAATAATAATCGCTAATGCACGCTGAATAGGTGTAGCTAAAGGCAAGCCCAGTAAAGCGCTGTCAATTTTAAAAGCGTAGGGTGTAATAACTTCTCGGGTTTCAGAATTTGATAATTCTAATTGTTCTATCTCTGTGGCTTTCATTTATTTTCTTGTTATTAAAATAGGTAACCCGGTTAACTTACGCGTTTTTTATTTTTTGCTCAAGGTAAAGCTATTAGAATCAATGCACAAAAAAGGGCTGCATAAAATGCAGCCCTTCATGTTTTTACTCAATGTTAATTACTTACTAGCAATTATACCTTTGGATAATCGGTATAGCCTTGTTCTTCGCCACCAAATAAGGTGTCGGGGTTGTGGCTGTTAAGAGGCTTGCCTTGCTTTAAGCGTGCTGGTAAGTCTGGGTTTGATACAAACGGGCGACCAAAGCCAATCATGTCGGCCCAGCCTTCGCTAAGTGCGTTGTCTGCGCGCTCTTTGGTGTACTTGCCTGCGTAAATTAATACACCACTGAAGGCTTTGCGAATCGATTTTTTAAACTCAACACTCATTAAAGGTGCGTCATCCCAATCGGCTTCGGCTATATGCATGTAACCTACACCGGCTTTATTTAATGCCTCAGAAACCGCTAAATAAGTTTCCTCAGGGTTTTCGTCTACAGTGCCATTAAGAGTTGTTAACGGGGCTAGTCTTACGCCTACTTTATTGCTACCAATTTCGTCGCTAACAGCATGTACCACTTCAATTAAAAAGCGTATTCGGTTTTGCACACTGCCACCATATTCATCGGTGCGAGCATTTGACTCTGAGTCTAAAAATTGATTAATAAGGTAACCATTTGCAGCATGAAGCTCTATGCCATCAAACCCTGCATTAACTGCATTTTTAGCTGCTTGGCGAAATTCGCCTATGACATGCGTAATATCTCGTTTGCTCATTTCGCGTGGGAGTTGGGTGTCTACAAACCCCGGTGCGCCGTTTGTATCTACAAATACTTTTACGTCTTTTGCAGCAATGGCCGAGGCTGAAATAGGCTGCACGCCACCGGTGTTGTCACTATGAGTTACACGGCCAACATGCCAAAGCTGAGCAAACATAACGCCACCAGCGCTATGTACTGCGTTGGTTACTTTACTCCAGCCTGCAACTTGCTCATTTGAATAAATACCCGGAGTCCAAGCGTAACCTTTACCAAGCTCACTAATTTGTGTGCCTTCGCTTACAATTAGCCCGGCACTTGCGCGCTGTGCGTAATATGTTGCCATTAAGTCGTTAGCTATATCGCCAGGCTGCGTTGAACGCGAGCGAGTCATTGGGGGCATAACAATACGGTTTTTTAATGTTTTACCTGCAAGTTCTATTGGTTCAAAAAGTAATGTCATAATGCCTCCTAAGTTTGATTGCGCTCATAATAACGTAACCAAGCACATGCAAAAACAACAAAAACTGCAAAATAGTTTTGTTGTATCTGCAATAAAGCCACAAAGTAAAACACATTAACTTTAGGTGAACTAAATGTATTTTATTGACTCTTAACAGCACTATTAAGTTGAGGGTTTGATGTGAATAAAGGGAATGCATGGCCGTGGGTTATCTCGTTGTGTATACACGCTATTGTGTTGTACTTTTTGTTTTCGCAATCTATTAAAGTTGCGCCGCCAAAGGAGGAAAAAAACGCAATAATACAGGCCTATGTTACGGTTAATTTAGCAAGCCTACCTAAGCTAAGCTCAGTTGTTACAACAACCAATGCGCCTGATATAAAACCTGTAAACACTAAAACTGATGCACCAAATTCAGCGACCTCTAACACTACACCTATAAAAAAAGATTCTACAAAAGCCAAAGTAAAGGTGGCTAAAAAAAAGCAAGCCAAAACCACCACGTTACCAAAGGCACAAACAGAGCTTAAAAAAGAGCCTGTAAAATCTGTTGACCCCGAGTTAGCTGCGCCTTCAGAGCCTACAACAAAGGCTTCTTAAACATTTAAAAAGCTAAATCCATACGCGCCGCTATTTGGCTCTCCTGTAAATAATATGACTCATAAAAGAATGATCTCCTTTGGTGAAGATAAAAGCTCTGGAAGTGATGAGATAAACAATAAGCTCATTATTAAAACGCCAATAAAATCGGATAATTCAGAAGTTATTAGCCAAAATACAACAGGCACACCGCGATTAGAAAAATTTAACGGTAAATGCTATTTAATTGATACCTCGACCGTATTTGGTAGTAATGGCATGCCTCAAGGTAGCGGTAAACCCTGCCCTGAGGATAAAACTGATAAAGAAATTATGTTTGAAAAAATCATGAAAAAATGGAGCCATAAAAATAATTAGCTTTAAATAAGTGAACAAATAATATGTTTATCCGTATTGGTAGGCTTAAAGTACCTAGGAGTAAGCCATGATCACCAAACAACTATCATCACTTTTTGTATTTAATTTATTAGTAGTAAGTGCACAAGCTAATGCAAACCAGCGCTGGTATGTAGTTAACGATTCCGTAATGGGCGGTGTATCTAATAGCCAAGTAACACAAACTCAAGAAAGTTTGCTTTTTATAGGCAATGTTTCGCTTGATAATAACGGCGGTTTTGCATCAATACGTACTGAAATTGACACACAAGGTCAAAATACTAAAACTGTAGCGCTGCGTGTTAAGGGCGACGGACAAACCTATCAGCTTAGGCTCAGAACTACCAATTACCTTGATGGCGCAGCGTATACCCACTCGTTTAAAACAGTAAAGAATGAATGGATAGATATAAACTTTGCTCCGAGTGATTTTACTTTAACGTATCGCGGCCGCGTGCTTGAGCAACAACCGATTATTGATTTTGATGATATAAAACAGCTAGGCTTTATGATTGCAGGCAAGCAAGAAGGTCAATTTAAACTTGAAGTGAGTAAAATTGAGTTTAAAAGCTAACCCACCAGCTTTTTGGTGGCGCTAAATAGTATAGTCGTCGCCCCGCCTCTTTATTTCACTAATAACCAGTTCAATCATTTGTTGCTTTATTGCCGCTTGCTCTGATTTTAACTCCCCTAATTGCAGCTCTAACATATCTATTTGATCTTGCTGTTGCGTGTTTTTATATTTTTTTGCACCTAGGTGGTCAGCATCTAAAACTGAATTTGCATCACTTTTATTTAGCTCATTGGCGCTGCTATCGATGGTTAAACTTCGCTGTGCTGGGCTTTGTTTAAGTTTGTTAATTTGTTCTTGCAGTGCAATAATTCGCCCGGTGAAGTGCTTGTATACTTTTTCTAGGTTTTTATATTGATTGCCAAACGTAGCGTTATCTTCACTATATTCTTGCGCTTTGGTATCTAAAAACTTAGATAACACATATTTTGGCTCTTCTTCTCCCTCTTCCTCATTCTTTTCACCACTCGCTTTTTCAACAGGTAGTTTATCTGATTGCGCTAAAGTTTGAGCATTTGAGCTGTGTACTTGGTATGAAATAGGAGCCAGTGAAATCTTCATTATTTTGTCCCTAAAATAGCTTTTTAACTATTATGGATATCGACCTCGTATTAAAATCCTTGAGTAAATTTTATTGTTAGCTAAAAGCAAAAAGCCCCACTTTATTAAAGTAGGGCCTTAGTAGTTTATTACTTCAAATAAAATTACGACTCAATAGCCAGTAACTCTACTTCAAAAATAAGTACTGAAGCAGGAGGAATACTCCCTACACGTTTTTCACCGTACGCTAATTGGTGCGGCACATAAAAGGTGTATTTATCGCCTGGGCTCATCAGTTGTAAGCCTTCAGTCCAGCCTTTAATAACTTGGTGTAAACCAAAGCTAATAGGTGTTTTACGCTCTACTGAGCTGTCAAACACCGTGCCGTCGATTAGTGTGCCGTGGTAATGCACGTTAACCATACTTGTTGGGCTTGGTGTGTTTTCACTCTCACCTTTGTGTACTATTTTGTACTGCAAGCCAGAAGCTGTTTCTACTACACCTTCTACTTTTGCGTTAGCGGCTAAGTAATCTGCCCCTATTTGTGCATTTATGCCTGCTTGTTGTTTTGCTTTTTTACTATTTTGAAATATTAAAAAACAAAAAATGGCGATAACCACCGCCAAAATTATATTGATCATTATTAACCTTTTTCGTTATCTAGTTCTTCGTCTTTTTCGTCATCGTTATCGTTATCGCCATTTACTATGTCGGCAATTTCTTTAAGGCGAGCAAGCGCAATTCCGTTTACTGAGTTTTCTGGATACTGGTCATCAATAATATCGCCAGCTTCTATATCCATTAACAGGTTAAGCGCTTGGTCTACGGTTTCAACTGCGTAAATATTAAATTTACCCGCCTCAACTGCATTAAGTATTTCGTCATCAAGCACTAAGTTAACTTGGTTTGATTTAGGGATGATAACGCCTTGCGAACCTGTTAAACCACGCATTTTACACAGTTTAAAGAAGCCTTCTATTTTTTCGTTTACGCCACCAATAGCCTGTACATCACCATGTTGGTTAATAGAGCCCGTAAGCGCAATTGATTGGCTAATAGGTAGGCTTGTAATAGACGAAATAAGCGCACACAACTCAGCCAGAGATGCACTATCGCCATCTATATAACCGTAGCTTTGCTCAATAGCGATATTAGCGCTAAGCGTTAAGCTAAAGTGCTGTGCGTATTTATTACCTAAATAACCGGTAAGTAGCATTACACCTTTTGAGTGAATTGCTTTACCCAGCTCGGCTTCACGTTCAACATCTATTACACCATCGGCGCCAGCATAAACCGTTGCTGTAATACGCGCAGGGGTACCAAATGAGGTATCGCCAATGTGTAATACGGTTAAGCCATTTACTTTACCAATGGCTTGGCCGTCGGTTGCAATAAGTGTATGACCTTCTTTTATATCGCTTAGCATGTTTTCACTAATTTGGCCGGTACGGTATTGCTTACCTTCAATGGCTTCATCAATATGATGCGCATCTATAACAGTTAATTTATCTTGTTTTGCGTAATAACTTGCCTCTGCAACTAATTCAAGTACATCAGCAAAGCGCGCAGAAAGCTTATTGTGATGCTCTGCTTGGCGGTAACTAAACTTAAGTAAGCGCACCATAGCGGCTTGCGTGGCAGTACACTTTAATGTTTGCTCGCAGTACTCGGTAACTTTAGTTATAAATTGGTACTGTAATTTATCGCTACTTGGTAAGTAGTAATCAAAGTCAGCTAATACTCTAAATAACTCTGCAAACTCTTCATCGTATTCACCTATGGTGTAATACAGTTCGCGCGAGCCTAATAGAATAATTTTTACATCAAGCGGTATAAGTTGCGGGCGAAGTGTAAAACTACTGCCTACTGAGCTATCTTGATACGGTAAGTCGTTTTTAATTTGATGCGTTTTAAGCGAAAGTTTTAAACCATCCCACACTTGAGGGTTAGCCATTACTTTTTCAGCATCCATAATTAAATAACCGCCATTAGCACGGTGCAATGCTCCTGGCTGAATAGAACGATAACTGGTAATTAAAGACCCTTGCGATGTGGAATACTCAATTTTACCAAATATATTACCAAATGTTGGATTGGGCTCGTAAACCACGGGTGCTGCATCGTCTTCTTTAAACTCAACTAAAATATTAGGTGCAAAAAAGTCGGTAAGCATGCCTTTACGATCAAAGTCTTCTTTGCTTTCTTCGCTTTCGTCTTCATCATCGAGCCATTCAAGTACCGCGTCTATAATTTCAACGCGTATATCTTTTAAATAACGCAGTACACCAATGTGTGTCGCGTACTTATGCTCTAAGTCTTTTAAAAGTGGTTTAGTGGCTTGCTCTGCAGTCGACTTTTTAAGATTACGCTGTTTTTCTTTTGATTCGCGCTTCCAGCGTGGCAGCTCAATTAACGCTTCTATTAATGCATCTTCTAGCTTTTCAATTTTTTCAAAAAACTCTTCGCGTAACGTTTCTTCAAGTTCGCCAAATTCGCTATCGCTTAATTGTTTACCATCTACAAGCGGTGCAAACCCAACTGAATTTTTTTCTTCGACTAATGCAACACTTTGCTCAAATGCCGCAATTTCTACTGCGGTAATAGCGCTGTCGTAGGCATCGTTAAATTCACGGTCGATTGATTTTTTTTTGCGTTGATATCCTGGGTTATCAAATGCAGCAGGAAATGTGTCGAGTACTTCATCTAAAAATGAATCTATGTCGTCACTAAGTTGCTTGCTTTGCCCTGCGTGCATAAACAGCGCAATAGGCTCTCTGTGGTCATCGTAATTATTTACGTATAACCATTCGTTTGGGGTTGGGCGGTCTTTTGCATGTTGCTTAAGTTTATCTTTAACAAGCGTAAAGCGCCCATGGGCAGCCTCGCCCATTACATAAACGTTGTAACCAGGCAGTTCCATTCCTAAAGAGAAATCTAAGGCACTTTGGGCGCGTTGTTGGCCTATAAATGTTAGTTGCTCGGGGTATGGATTGCTCATACACGTATGTACGTGATTAGTAGAAATACTCGGTGCGAGCTTTGAAACAGATAGTGGCAGCAATTTTTTCGTCATTCTAACTTCTTTTTTTACCAACATATTCGCTGGCCTTTGGGCGTATTAAGTGGCCCGCAGCCACTTAATACTTATATTTAAGGGTGCAGCGCCTTACGACTAAAATAGATTCCATCACATTCAATACACGGTGTAATTTGTGTCGCGTGATAAACATCGTAACTATGAGTGCAATTCTTACATACTAATGTGCCCATGGCTATCCATTCGCCTGCGTGATACACACCATTGTGCTTAAAATCTTGACTAAGAGATTGCCACTCAAGCTGGGTTTTATCTTCTATATGCGAAAGCTCAAACCATAATGATTCTTTAAGCTCTTGCCATGCAAGCGAATTATAGTGCGATTCGTTTTCTTGGACATGTTCTATATCGCGCTGTAAATAACTTTTATATAAAGCGTATCTTTCTTGCCCTAAATCTTTAAGTGCCTGCTCAGATTCAACAAATCGAGTAACTGCGCCTTTTACTTCATGATCTTTTACATCTTTTAGCCATTTGGTTAAATCGCCAAGCCATGTTTTATAATCTGCCATTTTTTACTCCTTCAAAATTGCTGTTAAATCACCCTATAACTTAGATAAGTATAGGTTAACCTGAACTGAAGGTTAGAATTTATCAAAACCGCGTTTTTGACGCTGTGAATAGCACTTTATTTGGGGTATCCTAATGGCAATTTTTTATTAGTTTGCAAGAAGTCTGGAACCATAGATGCAAGAGCAATATAACCCGCAAGATATAGAGTCAAAAGTACAAAGCTACTGGGAAGAAAACCAGGTATTTAAAGTCACTGAAGATGAGAGCAAAGAGAAGTATTATTGCCTTTCTATGTTCCCTTATCCGAGTGGTCGACTGCATATGGGTCATGTACGTAACTACACCATTGGTGATGTTGTTTCTCGTTTCCAGCGCCTGCAAGGCAAAAACGTAATGCAACCTATGGGTTGGGATGCGTTTGGTTTACCTGCAGAAAACGCTGCTATTAAAAACAAAACAGCGCCAGCTAAGTGGACATACGAAAATATTGATTACATGCGTACACAGCTTAAGCAATTAGGTTTTGGTTATGACTGGGATCGCGAAATTGCGACGTGTCATCCAGAATACTATAAGTGGGAGCAGTGGTTTTTCACTAAGCTTTACGAAAAAGGCTTAGTGTATAAAAAAATGTCTACGGTTAACTGGGATCCAGTGGATCAAACAGTACTCGCTAACGAGCAAGTTATTGATGGTCGCGGTTGGCGTTCAGGCGCTGTGGTTGAGCAAAAAGAAATTCCACAGTGGTTTATTAAAATTACCGACTACGCACAAGAACTACTTGACGATTTAGACAAGTTAGAAGACTGGCCAGAGCAAGTTAAAACAATGCAGCGCAACTGGATTGGCCGCTCTGAAGGGTGTGATATTGAATTTAAACGCACCGATAACGACGAAACTTTTAGCGTATACACAACTCGTCCAGACACCTTTATGGGTGTTACGTATGTTGCTGTTGCTGGTGGTCACCCTATTGCACAAGAAGCCGCTAAAAATAGCGATGCTGTTGCAATGTTTGTTGAAGAATGCAAAAACACCAAAGTTGCCGAAGCAGACATGGCAACAATGGAGAAAAAAGGCATAGCAACAGGCTTTTACGCAACTCACCCATTAACGGGCGAGCAAGTACCAATTTGGGTCGCTAACTTTGTATTAATGCATTACGGCTCAGGCGCTGTTATGGCGGTACCTGCACACGACCAACGCGATTTTGAATTTGCAACGGCTTACGGCCTAGATATTAAACAAGTAATTGCACCGGTTGAAGGCTCAGATCTTGAAGTAAACCTTGAGCAAGAAGCATTTACCGACAAAGGTGTACTTGTAAATTCAGGTGAATTTGACGGTCTTGATTTTGACGCTGCGTTTAAAGCTATTGCCGACAAGCTTGAAGCACTCGGTGTTGGGGAGCGTAAAGTAAACTTCCGTCTACGTGACTGGGGTGTGAGCCGTCAGCGTTATTGGGGTTCTCCAATCCCAATGCTTAGCGACGAAGAAGGCAAAGAACTTGCAGCAACAGAAGATATGCTACCAGTTCGCTTACCAGAAGATGTGGTAATGAACGGTGTAACGTCACCTCTTAAAGCAGACCCAGAATGGGCTAAAACAACAGTAAATGGCGCACCTGCGTTTCACGAAACTGACACGTTTGACACCTTTATGGAATCATCTTGGTACTACGCACGCTACTGTAGCCCACGCTACGACGAAGGCATGCTAGATCCAGCGGCTGCTAACTATTGGTTACCAGTAAACCAATACATTGGTGGTATTGAGCACGCTATTTTACACTTATTGTACTCGCGATTTTTCCATAAATTATTACGTGACTTTGGTTTAGTAAATTCAGACGAGCCGTTCGACCGCTTACTTTGTCAAGGTATGGTGCTTGCTGAAACATTTTATCGTAAAGATGAAAAAGGCGGCGATGTATGGATTTCGCCAAGCGATGTAAATACCGAAACCGATGACAAAGGCCGCGTAACTAAAGCATGGCATAAAGAAGATGGTGAGCCGGTATTCTCATCTGGCATGAGTAAAATGTCGAAGTCTAAAAACAACGGTATAGACCCACAACAAGTAATTGCCCAATACGGTGCAGATACAGTGCGTTTATTTATGATGTTTACAGCACCACCAGAGCAAACGCTTGAATGGTCAGACTCAGGTGTTGAAGGCGCACATCGCTTCTTAAAACGTGTATGGAAATACGCAGTAGATGTTAAAACAGTAGGTTACCAAGTACTTGATAAATCAGCGCTCACTAACCCGCAAAAAGTACTACGTCGTGACTTACACAAAGCAATTGCTAAAGTGACTGATGATGTTGAACGTCGTCAAACCTTTAACACCGCTATTGCAGCCATTATGGAGCTTTCTAATAAGTTATTAAAAGCACCACTGAGCGACAAACAAGATGTAGCGATTGCTAACGAAGCACTTGAAGCATTAGTTATTATGCTTGCACCTATTACTCCGCATTTATCACATGAGCTTTGGAAAGAGCTTGGTAAAGAAGGCGAGATTTTAGATGCAGCATGGCCAAAAGTTGATGAGTCGGCACTTGTTGAAGACGAAAAGTTAATTATTGTCCAAGTAAACGGCAAGCTTCGCGCTAAGTTAACAGTGGCAGCTGATGCCACTCAAGAGCAAGTAGAAGCCCTTGCGTTTGCAGAATCTAACGTAACTAAATTTACGGATGGCGCAACTATTCGTAAAATCATTTACGTACCAGGTAAACTACTTAACGTGGTAGCTAACTAATATGGCTGCATTTAACGCCATTAAAAATGGACTAGCCTTAGTGCTAGTCTGTTTTTTGTTATCAAGCTGTGGCTTTCATTTAAAAAAAGCCTCTAGCTTGCCTGATAACTTAAAACAGCTAACACTTGTAGGCGATGATGAAAAATCGACTTTATTTACTGAGCTTAAAAAAGAGCTTAAAGCGAGTAACGTAGAGCTTGTATCGTCAGCTAAAGATAAAGCCCAATTGTATTTACGCAAAGAAAGCATTGAACGCCAAACACTTTCGCTGTTTCAAAATGGTCAGGTTGCTGAATACGAACTTGCTTATGGCGTGTCGTATGTAGTTAAACGCCCAGGCGAAAAAGCGATAGAAAAACGCTTTGAGCTTTATCGTAATTACCAAGACGATCCTGATCATGCATTAGCTAAAGCAAAAGAGCTTGAGCTACTCATTAGCGAGATTCGTGAGCAAGCCAGTCGTCGTATTGTTAGAGAGCTGTCGCAACTATAATGCGCTGCTACGCTAATCAACTACCGAGTGAATTAAATAAAGGGCTAAAGCCCTTTTATTTAGTATTTGGTGAAGAGCCTTTTCAAGAAGCGCAGTGCGTGCAACAAATTCGCGACTGTGCTAAGCAACAAGGTTTTGATGAAGTAATTAAGTTTACTTTAATGCAAGGATTAGATTGGCAAGAAATCATAGCCCAGTATCAGAGCATGTCGCTGTTTAGCGCGCGCACTATTATTGAGCTTGATTTAAACCAACAAAAGCCAGGCGTTATTGGCAGCAATACCTTTAAAAAAGTAGTTGAACTGGTTAATCCCGATACTATTTTAATTGTTAAAGGCGCTAAAGCCAGTCAAGAAGTACAACGTGGTGCGTGGTTTAAAGCCCTTGATAAACTAGGCGTGTTCGTACCTTGCTACCCACTTACGGGCTCTCATGTAAAACGATGGCTTGATGAGCAATGCCAACGTTTATCACTTAATATGCAAAGCGACGCCAAAGTAAGCTTAATAAATGCCACCGAAGGCAACTTATTAGCCTGTTTTCAGGAGCTTGAAAAGCTCTCGCTACTGCACGGCAATGCATTAATTACTCAGCAACTAGTTATGCAAGGGCTGTTAAATCAAGCCAAGTTTGATATTTTTGATTTAAGCGATGCACTATTAAATGGCCACGCTAAACAAGCTATAAAAGTACTAAACAAACTTGCCAGCGATAACACCGAAGTGGTGAGTATTTTGTGGGCTATAACCAAAGAGCTTAATACACTTATAAGTATGCAACTTGGTTTATTAAATGGCGAACCTATAACAAATTTATTTAAACAAAAAGCAATTTGGAAAAACCAACAAGGTCCAGTTCAAAACGCAATTAACCGTTTAAATATGCACACACTAGAACAAATAAACAGTGATGTTGCGTTGTTTGATGCCAGTTACAAGCAAGGTAATTTAATTGCACCTTACCAAGCGCTTGCTCATATTTGCATTAAATTTTGCCAGCCGCTCA
The DNA here is from genome assembly GCF_014163745.1 of Pseudoalteromonas sp. SR44-2. Lineage (NCBI taxonomy): Bacteria > Pseudomonadati > Pseudomonadota > Gammaproteobacteria > Alteromonadales > Pseudoalteromonadaceae > Pseudoalteromonas > Pseudoalteromonas sp. SR44-2. The sequence goes on from NZ_JACJDW010000018.1 coordinate 37,115, forward strand.
ACATTCCTATGCCGTGCCACGCGGTTAATTAATAAATAACTAATGGGTGTTAAATGATCGCAATTTTTGGTGGCACTTTCGACCCCGTCCATTTAGGCCATCTAAATATGGCGCAGCAATGCGTTAATGCGTTTAATTTGGATACGCTTTATTTTATGCCCTGTGCATTACCTGCACATAAAGCAGCTCCGGGTATTAGTACGCAGCACCGAATTAATATGCTCAACGCAGCTATTGCACCTTATCCTCATTTTGAACTCGATTTAAGAGAACTTAACCGAGCTGGTCCATCGTATTCACTACTTAGTTTGCAAGAACTTCGTAAAGAGCACCCCACTACGCCTATTTTATTTTTAATTGGAATGGACTCATTTAACAACCTAGATAAGTGGTTTGAGTGGAAGGCAATAACGCAGCTTTGTCATATTGTGGTGTACCAGCGCCCTGCTCAACATTGCACTGTAAAAGGTGAGCTCAAAAGCTATATGCAACACGCAAATGCTGGCGAAGTCGCGACACTTAAACACTCACTTGCAGGTAAACTTTATTTTTTACCGGGTGAAATGCTCGATGCAGCCTCAAGTACAATTCGCAAGCAGCTAAAAAAAAGTAATAAAAAGAATGAACTATTGCCCGACGCAGTGAGTCATTACATAGAAGTGCATCAGCTCTATCAAATTGATGCTTAAAAACTCCTAGCGTGTTAAAATGCGCGCCATTAAATTTTTAAATTGAGACAAAACCTTGGATTCAAAACAACTACTCGCCTTTGCTATGGACAAAATTGACGATATGAAAGCGCGTGACATCGTTCATATTGACGTAACTGAAACATCAGATATTACAGATTACATGGTAATTTGTTCTGGTACTTCTAAACGCCACGTACAGTCAATTGCCGATCACTTAGCAAAAGAAGCGCGTCATGCAGATTCAGAGCCACTAGGTTATGAAGGTGAAGGCGACGGCGAATGGGCACTGGTTGATTTAGGTGATGTGGTTGTACACGTGATGCAAAACGAAGCACGTAGCTATTACGATCTAGAAAAACTGTGGGGCTAAACGCTCACTCATTTTAGACAATGCTTGGAAGTAATACGTGAAAATACAAATGATTGCTGTTGGTACTAAAATGCCAGCATGGGTAGAAACGGGATTTGCAGAATATCAGCGCCGTTTCCCTAAAGATATGGCGCTAGAGTTAATCGAAATTCCAGCCGGTAAACGTGGTAAAAATGCAGATATAAAGCGTATTTTACACATTGAAGGTGAAAAAACATTAGCAGCTATTCCAAAAGGCAATCGTATTGTAACGTTAGAGGTAACAGGGAAAGCACTGGATACTCACCAACTTGCTAAAAATATGGAAAAATGGCAACTCGATGGCCGCGATGTAAGTTTACTTATTGGCGGACCTGAAGGACTTGCTCCAGAGTGTATTGCAGCGTCTGAGCAAAAATGGTCGTTATCTAATTTAACATTGCCGCATCCTTTGGTGCGTATAATTGTTGCAGAGAGCCTTTACCGAGGCTGGAGCTTAAATAACAACCATCCTTATCATCGCGAGTAACCCCTTGCCATGCTAAAACATAGACCCACTATTCGTGACCACTCCGCAGAAGCAAACTTATTTGCTAGGCGAGCATTCGTGGGTTTTGTTTTTGTATTAGGATTAGTCGCAGTATTGCTTTCTAATCTTTATACTATTCAGGTCGAAGATCACCAAGACTACCAAACCCGCTCCAACGATAACCGCATTAAAGTTATTCCTATTGCACCCAACCGTGGTTTAATTTACGACCGTAACGGTGTGCTACTTGCAGAAAACAAACCTGTTTACAACCTTGAGGTCATCCCCGAAGAGGTAGACGACCTTGACGAATCGCTTGATCAAATAAGTAAAATAATTGCGATTACAGAGCAAGACAAACAAGACTTTTTAAAAGATATAAGACACACCCGTCGTTTTAAATCACAAGTATTAAAAGCCCGCTTAGACGAAACAGAAGTGGCGAAGTTTTCGGTTAATCAACATAAATTCCCTGGTTTTAGCATTGAGGCACGCCTTGCACGCTACTACTCATTTGGCGACACACTAACGCATGCGCTCGGTTACGTTGCCAAGCTTAATAGAAAAGAGCTAAACCAATTAGAACAAGAAGACCGTGCAACCAATTACCGCGCCACACATGATATTGGCAAACTCGGCATAGAGAAATATTACGAAGAAACACTGCACGGTAAAGTAGGCTCACAACGGGTAGAAGTTAATAACCGTGGCCGTGTAATACGCACCCTGAGCATGACCCAACCGCAACCAGGTAGCGACTTAGTACTGACTTTAGACGTTGGCTTGCAACAAATAGCACAACACGCGCTTAAAGATATGCGCGGCGCTGTTGTAGTTATGGACGCCAAAGATGGCGGCGTGCTGGCACTTTATTCAAACCCAAGTTACGATCCAAACTTATTTGTACACGGCATTAGCAGCAAAAATTATAAAGCGCTGCTTAACCAAGACCGGCCATTAATAAACCGTACTACGCAAGGTCGTTATGCGCCGGCCTCTACTGTAAAGCCTTTAATGGCAGTATTAGCGCTTGAAGAAAATATAGTAAATGAGTCAACATCAATGTGGGATCCTGGCTTTTTTCAAATTCCAAATGTTGAACATAAATGGCGAGATTGGAAACGTTGGGGCCATGGTCATGTAGATGTATATAAAGCGATTGAAGAGTCGTGTGATACCTATTTTTACGATGCGGCTTATCGATTAGGCATTACTAAAATAAGCGATTTTATGGCCCGTTTTGGCTACGGTGATTTGTCAGGTATTGATATTCACGAAGAAACTACGGCTATTCTACCTTCAAAAGAATGGAAAGAAGGACGCTTTAAAGAGTCTTGGTGGCGCGGTGATACTATTTCGGTAGGCATTGGCCAAGGTTACTGGACTGCCACACCTATTCAAATTGCAAATGCAACTAACATATTAGTTAATCGTGGTATTAATCATCCCCCTCATTTGGTGCAAGTGATAAAAAAAGATAACGACATAACGCAAATTAACAACGAAGAAAAACCCCCTGTTATTTTAAAAGATCCGCGCCATTGGCAGGTATCGTTAGATGCAATGCATAATACAGTACAAAAAATATCAGGCACAGCCCACAAAGCATTTAAAGGGACTAACTACGACTCGGCTGGTAAAACCGGTACCGCGCAAGTAGTTAGTATTGCCCAAGGTGAACGCTACGATGCAAAATCTCTTAAAGAGCGCCAACGCGATAATACAATTTATGTTGGCTTTGCACCTTATAGCGATCCTAAAATTGTGGTTTCTGTTGTGTTAGAAAACAACCACGGCGGCATTCAAATAGCTCGCCAACTTATGGATTACTACTTTGCAGCCAACCCTGTTAATCTTGCAAGGAACGAGACACCATGACCGCTTTGCACGATAAACGCTCTATTTGGATGCGTATGCACCTAGACCTACCGCTGCTTATTGCACTACTTATAATGATGGCTGGCAGCATAATGGTTGTTTACAGCGCAAGCGGGCAAGAGTCTTCTATGATGATTAGGCACATGACCCGCATGGGCGGTGCGATTGTTGCTATGATTGTTTTAGCCCAGTTTTCGCCTGCCACGTTAAAGCGGTTAGTGATCCCACTTTATTGTGTTGGGTTATTAATGCTAGTCGGTGTACTTTTATTTGGTGTAAGCTCAAAAGGCGCGCAGCGTTGGCTCAATTTAGGGGTGACACGGTTTCAACCTGCAGAATTAATGAAGTTGGCTGTCCCGATGATGGTAGCTTGGTATATAGGTAGAAACCACTTACCACCTCGCCCGCTACATTTAATTATTGGTTTTATGATTGTAATGCTCCCTACATTATTAATTAAAGAACAACCCGACTTAGGTACCGCTATACTTATTGCAAGCTCAGGTATATTTGTATTATTTTTGTCTGGGTTGAGTTGGCGTTTAATAGGGTTTTTAAGCTCGATTGTAGCGCTTGCTGCATGGCCATTTTGGCACTACGGTATGCACGATTATCAAAAACAACGTGTACTCACCTTTTTAGATCCTGAGAGCGATCCGCTTGGTTCGGGTTATCATATTATTCAATCGAAAATTGCTATTGGATCAGGCGGCATAGAAGGTAAAGGCTGGTTGCTTGGTACACAATCGCAATTAGAGTTTTTGCCAGAGCGCCATACCGACTTTATATTTTCGGTTTTAAGCGAAGAATTTGGCTTATTCGGCGTATGTGTTTTACTTAGCCTGTACTTATTTATTATTGGCCGTGGTTTATACATTGCTGTTAATGCACAAGATGCATTTGGTAAATTGCTCGCAGGCGCACTCACCCTCACCTTCTTTGTGTACGTATTTGTAAACATAGGCATGGTATCGGGTTTATTACCTGTTGTAGGCGTACCTTTACCACTGATTAGTTATGGTGGTACATCGATGGTGACGTTAATGGCAGGATTTGGCATTATTATGTCAATCGCGACAGATAAAAGGATGCTTTTAAAATAATGCGACACACTAATCAGCTTATATTTACTACATTATTAATTTTACTTTTAAGTGCTTGTAGCAGTGGCTCTGGTAGTCGCTATAGCATGCGCCACGATGCAGCACCACTTAGAGCCCCTACTACACTTGAGATGCAAGACGCTATAGTTACTGAAACCACTAAAAGTGCTAGCGCTAGCCGCCCATACACAGTGCTTGGTAAAAGCTATTCGCCCATGCTTGATGAGACGGGTTATAGTGAGGAAGGCATTGCCTCTTGGTATGGTCGTAAATTTCATGGTTATCACACCTCAAATGGTGAAACGTATGATATGTTTGCCATGACCGCAGCGCATAAAACGCTGCCACTACCTAGCTTTGTTAAAGTAACCAATACAGCAAATGGTAAATCGGTAATCGTACGCGTGAACGACCGTGGCCCATTTCATGACGATAGAATAATTGATCTTTCGTACGCAGCCGCTTATAAGCTTGGCTACTACACCCATGGTACAGCAAAGGTTAAGCTAGAGGCCGTTACGCTTGCGGGCGCAACTGCGCGTCAAACCTATATTCAGGTAGCTGCAGGTAGTACACTTGCTAATATTGAAGCACTTGCCAGCACATTGCGAGAGCAATACAAATTACCAACAAATATTGTGCAAAAAGACGATATTTACAGACTGCATTTAGGGCCAATAAAAGATACCCCTCATGCAAACGAAGTATTAAAAAAATTAAAAGAAAATCAATTTCAAAACGCGTTCTTGCTTTACACTCAGTAAGACTAATACCCAAACTACCCCAGGATGCTCGCATCTTGGGGTGGTTTGGGTATAAAATGGCGTAACGCGAATCTTTAACTTTAACCATTAATGAGTATGATGAAATCTATTAAATATAAAATCCTCAAAGGTGTATGCGGCCTAGTTTGTACAGCCGCCGTATTCTCAGCCAGCGCCCAAATTATTCCGGCACCACCTCAAGTTAATGCGAAAGGTTATTTTTTAGTCGACTTTACAACAGGTAAAGTTATTGCTGAAGGTGAAGCCGATACACAGCTAGCACCTGCAAGTTTAACTAAAATGATGACCAGTTATGTAATTGGTACTGAAATTAAAGCAGGTAATATTGCCACTACCGATATGGTAACGGTAAGCGAAAAAGCATGGGCTAAAAACTTTCCAGAATCTTCAAAGATGTTTATTGAAGTAGGTAAACAAATTAGTGTTGATGAGCTTAACCACGGTATTATTATTCAATCAGGTAATGATGCATGTGTAGCAATGGCTGAGCATATTGCTGGAAGCGAAAGTGCATTTGCTGATTTAATGAATGCCCATGCTGCTAAATTAGGTATGAGCAACAGTCACTTTATCAACAGCCACGGCCTTGATACTGACGAGCACTTCACAACTCCACGCGATATGGCGACACTTGGTGCTGCTCTTATTCGTGATGTGCCAGATGAATATGCACTTTATAAGCAAAAATCGTTTACTTACAACGGCATTAAGCAATATAACCGTAACTCATTATTATGGGATGAAAGCTTAGATGTTGACGGCATTAAAACAGGGCATACATCAGAAGCTGGTTACAGCCTAGTTACCTCAGCAACTAAAAACGATATGCGTTTAATTGCTGTTGTTATGGGTACCTCAAGCGAACGAGCTCGTAAAGTAGAAAGTAAAAAGCTACTTAACTATGGTTTCCGTTTTTATGAAACAATTACTCCGTACAAAGCAGGCGATAGCTTTGCAGAACAACGTATTTGGATGGGTAACAAAGAGAACGTATCTTTAGGTATTTTAGAAGATACACCAATTACTATCCCACGTGGTCAGCATAAAAACCTTAAAGCTAACTTTGAGCTAGATAATACGCTTGAAGCACCACTTGCTAAAGGTACTAAAGTAGGTACGTTATTCTTACAACTAGAGGGCGAAGATATTGCTCAATACCCACTAGTTACACTTGAAGAAGTGGAAGAAGGCAGCTTCTTTAGCAAAATTTATGATTACTTACGCTTACAGATCATGCAGTAATTTATATCTCCCCTATTAACTAGGTAACTAATTTAAACGTCTCCACTGTGAGGCGTTTTTTTTTGCTTGAAAAATGTTAGAATGCGCCCCATATAAGCAAGACTGCTAATTGCCTATCTGTATTAAGCTTCAAGCTTGCATAGAGTCCACACTTTTGTATGAGGAGTCACCGTCGTGGTTCAACCTGTTAAAGATACTAAATTTGATGAGTACCTAGAGTACCCTTGCCCATTTACATTCAGAATAATGGGTTTAGCTAACGTAAACTTAACTGATCAAATTTTAGCTAAGTTACAACCAATAGCACCTGGCGATTACGCCCCTAAAGTAAAACCAAGCAGCAAAGGTAATTACGAGTCAGTAAGCCTTGTAGCAACAGTTACTAGTGGCAAACACATTGAAGAAATTTACAACGTGATCAGCAATATTGATGACGTACGCCACATGCTTTAATCCATAGTTGAGATTTGTTGTGAACGAAAACACTTTGATCGTACGCCAACTGGGTCGTCAGCGTTATATGCCAATTTGGCAAAAAATGCAGGACTTTACCGACACCCGTGATGAAAATACGCCAGATGAAATTTGGCTTGTAGAGCACGAGAGTGTATTCACCCAAGGTCAGGCTGGTAAGGACGAACACTTACTAGCTCCTGGCGATATTGAGGTGATTAAAGTTGACCGTGGCGGGCAAGTAACTTACCACGGCCCTGGCCAGCAAATGATGTATGTATTATTTAATCTACGTCGTTTAAAGATTGGTGTACGTGAACTGGTTACTTGGCTTGAAGAGTGCATTATTGAATCACTCGCCGAGTATGGTATTGAAGCTTATGCTAAAGCTGATGCACCAGGTGTATACGTTAATGACAGTAAAATTGCATCCCTTGGTTTAAGGGTTCGTCGAGGTTGCTCGTTTCATGGCTTAGCATTAAATGTTAACATGGACCTAAGTCCATTTTTACGCATTAACCCATGTGGTTATGCGGGCATGAATATGGTGCAAACTAAAGAATTAGATGGTCCTCAAAACCTAGAAAGTGCGGGTGAAGGATTGGTGAAACACATGATCAAGAAGCTTAATGCAACACAGGTTAAGCATACTGAAGGGTTTGAAAACGAATGAATAAACCAGTCAAAATGGAACCAGGTGTAAAACTACGCGACGCAGAAAAAATGGCGTTGATCCCAGTAAAAGTTTTACCTACAGAAAAAACTGAAATGTTGCGTAAGCCAGAATGGTTAAAAATTCGCTTACCTAAATCAACCGATCGTATTGACGGTATTAAAAAAGCGCTACGTAAGCATGGCTTACACTCGGTATGTGAAGAAGCTTCGTGCCCTAACCTATCTGAATGTTTTAACCACGGTACAGCTACCTTTATGATTTTAGGTGCAATTTGTACTCGTCGTTGCCCATTTTGTGATGTTGCTCATGGTCGCCCATTAAAACCTGATGCCACTGAACCTGAAAAGCTAGCACTTACTATTAAAGATATGAAGCTAAGCTACGTTGTAATCACTTCAGTTGACCGTGATGATTTACGTGATGGTGGTGCACAGCATTTTGCCGATTGTATTCGCGAGATTCGTAAACATAATCCAACTATTACTATCGAAATTTTAGTACCTGATTTTCGTGGCCGAATGGACCGCGCACTAGAGATACTAATCGAGACGCCACCAGATGTGTTTAACCACAATCTTGAAACTGCGCCACGTTTGTACAAGCTAGCTCGTCCAGGTGCTGACTATAAATGGTCATTAGAGTTACTTCGTCGCTTTAAAGAAGCTCACCCAGAAGTAAAAACTAAATCAGGTTTAATGGTTGGTTTAGGTGAAGAAATTAGCGAAATTGAAGAAGTACTTCGCGATTTACGTGCTCACAACGTTGACATGCTAACTGTAGGCCAGTACCTACAACCTTCTAAGCATCACTTACCGGTTAAGCGCTACGTGCCACCAGTAGAGTTTGACGGCTTAAAAGCGTATGCTGACGAAATTGGCTTTACTCACGCGGCTTCTGGCCCGTTTGTACGTTCAAGCTACCATGCTGATCAACAAGCAGCGGGTAAAGAAGTGAAATAATCACTTTTATCAAAAAATTAAAAAAGCCGTTAATGATGCATAATCATTAACGGCTTTTTCATGCTAATTGATAAAATAGCTACTGCGCTATCTTACCTTTTGTAATAGAAAAATCAGCAAACCTAACACGTTCTTCATCAGCGCGAAGGCTGTCGGTTTCAACAATTGAGCGGTATATTCCCCACTTAGGACGAGCAAAATCAGCATCACTAAAGCCGCGCCACATATCTATGTTTTGCTCGCTTATATTAAATATCTCTGCATTATCGCTTAAGCGCGTTAACGTCATATCAAACTTGCCATTTTCACTAAATGTAGCTTGTACAAATACCTCGACCCATTCATCTGTAATGAGTGACCAGTCGGTTTCAATGAGGTTTTTATCAAGCCCTGTGCTGTTACTGTTACCGTTTTCGTCAAAGCCTGCGCTATATCGCACTTGCAGCTGATTACCTGTACTGTTTTTTTGAGCCCCAGAGAGCGTAATAATAGGCTGGTCGTCGTTGCCATTAGTATTATCGTTGCTGTCATTTCGGGCTTTTATTTGAAAAAAATGGCTAAACTTACTCGTAAGCTCAAGCTCGCTGCTTACTTTAAATTTCCAGCTATATTGAAATGTCTCACCCTCAAACGCCAGTGTTTCTTGTGGGGATTTATCGTAGGTTTTTATTTCGTTACGTTGTCTATCACTTACGCCTTTGTCTTTATCTTGGTCATCATCTCGGTGAGCTAAAAAGACAAAATGGTTACCAATTATCGTATCGGTATCTTTAAGAATATGGACAACACTTTGATGATTGCCAGCGTATAAGTCTGGAGATTCAATTGACCCTTCGCCGAAGGCATTTTCAATAAGCTTGTATGCGTCAAGCCCCGAATTAACGCCATCTGATCGCAATAAAACGTGTGATATTTTCTCAAAGCCATCAGCTTGAGCTATTGGTGCACCTACAATTGTTATGATAATTTGTGCGCTAGTACCATCTACAGAGTTTACTGTTATTGTATCTTGTAGTGTTTCACTTTCACTTAAAGATGTTATTGAAGCGTTTAAATCGTCAAGTGTGTATGACCAATCTCCACCAGCATTTAAGCTAAAAAAACCATAGCTTGTAGCGCTATTTTCTTGTGCTACAAAAGCAGCTTCACCTGATTGTTGATCCGTAATAGTTAACGAGCCTGTTATTGCATCATTACTATCGCTAATAACTTCACCTAGAGTGTTACCACCAATTGTTGCATGAGTTTGTGAAGAAATCGCTTCATTATTTTGCACCGTAGGATCAGAGCCTGAGCTGCCACAACCAGTAACTAAACAAGATAGAAGTATAGCTGTAACTGTATTACAGGGTTTAAGGGTATATTTAGACATGAGTAGTTCTGCGGTTAATAGTAAGTTAATTAAATATGAATTTACCAATTTATTGTACAAATAACCACAATTCAATTACCAATTAACATTACCAATTTACTGATATTTTAAATTTAATTATAAAATCTATTATTTTCATAGTGATACAAAAAATTATTTCTATAGAGTGTTTATTTATATTTGTTTTAAAATAAAATTAGGTTAAACCTGAGTTACTTGAGATAATTAATACTGACATAATTATTTAGGTTCATTATGAAACTATTAGTTCGTAACTTGTCTCGTGCTACCACTGAGCATGAGCTTCGTACTTTATTTGCAGAGCACGGTAAAGTGACTACTTGTAACTTGGTACTTGATAAAGAAACTGGCCAATCTAAAGGTTTTGCCTTTGTAGAAATGCCAAACGACATAGAAAGTAAAAGCGCAATTACTGCACTTAACCAATCTACTGTTGATAAAAGTAAGATCCGCGTAAAACTTGCAGACGCATAAAGCTAACTGCAACCTATGCAAAAAAACCAGCTAATGCTGGTTTTTTGCTTTTAGTGCCAAGTATTAAGTATTGTATTTAAGCTTTATATTTAGCTAAAAAACTAATGACTCGGACAGATATTTACATTGGCTCATTGTATGCCTATTACATTGTCGCTCATTACTACGCCTTATAAAATCAATCTGCAATTGAATGAAAAGTTCTCTATAAAAATTCGACATCACTGCGGTGCTTCCTTTATATTGAAAGCCTAATTAAATAACGATATGAAAACTATGGCATCTACTCTTTTAAAAAGCGCTAGCCTAAGCCTGCTAGTTGCACTCTTTGGCTGCTCAGAGCCTGCAAGCGAACAAACCCCATTAGAAAATACAGCAGGTGTAAGCCTTAGCAATATTAAACAGCATATTAAAACGCTAGCCTCTGATGACTTTGAAGGCCGAGGCCCGCTTACTCATGGTGAAGTAAAAACCGTAGGCTACTTAAGCGAGCAATATAAAGCGCTGGGTTTAACCGGTGCTTATAAAGGTAAATACTTACAGCCTGTAAAAATGGCAATGGTGACAGCTAATCAGGATATGGAGTTAAAGGTAGGTGATTTAAGCTTTGAATCAGGTAAAGACTTTACCGCACGTACCGAGCAACTTCAGCCATTAATTGATGTACGCAATTCTGACGTTGTATTTGCGGGCTATGGTATTAATGCACCAGAATATAACTGGAATGACTATAAAAATATTGATGTAACTGGTAAAACAGTGGTTGTGCTAGTTAACGATCCAGGCTTTGCTACTCAAAACGACGCCCTTTTTACTGGTAATGCAATGACCTACTACGGTCGTTGGACTTATAAATATGAAGAAGCCGCTCGCCAAGGTGCAAAGGCTGTATTTATTGTTCATGAAGCAGCACCTGCGGCATATCCTTGGGGCGTAGTTGAAAGTTCAAACACCGGCACTAAATACACGTTAATGGATAACAATTTAAACGCGTCTAAATTACCGGTTATGGGCTGGCTAACACTTGATGCGACTGAGAAAATGTTTAACGCCGCAAAGCTTAACTACCAAGATTTAAAACAAGCAGCATTAAATGATGACTTTAAAGCGATGCCACTTAACTTAAAAGCAAACCTAGCCTTTAAAAACGAAGTATCACATGCCAAATCGCATAACGTAGTTGCACAAATTACAGGTAGCGAATCACCTGACGAATACGTTGTTATCAGCGCTCACTGGGACCACTTTGGTACTAAACAAACTGATACTGGCCCTAAGATTTATAATGGCGCAGTAGATAACGCTTCAGGCACTGCAGCCACGCTTGAAATAGCACGTATAATGAGCGAAATGAACAAGCAAAAACCATTTAAACGCTCAATTATTTTTGCTAACTTTACAGCAGAAGAAACAGGGTTAATTGGTTCTGAAGAGTTTGCATCGGGTGCAGTTGTACCTACAAAACAAATGGTCGGTTTATTAAATATTGATGGCATGAACGTGCTTGATGGCACTGACTACATTTTACAATACGGTAAAGATTTATCGACAATGGAAAACTATTTAGCAAAGGCTGCAAAATCACAAGGCCGTGTTGTTAAAATGGATCCTCGCCCGCAAAATGGCTTATTTTTTAGATCTGATCATTTCTCGCTTTCTAAGCAAGGCGTGCCTAGTTTATTATTTATGAGTCTGGGCGATACCGACCCTGAGTACATTGCGCATAAATACCATAAAGAAGCAGACGACTACTCAGCTGATTGGTCGTTGGGTGGTGTTAAGCAAGATATAGATCTTATTGTTGATATAGCCACACAGCTTGCAAATAATGGCGATTGGCCAAAATGGACGAGCGAGTCTGACTTTAAAGCCAAACGCGCGCAAGATAAGCAATAAATAGCTATTAAATAGTTATGTAATATAAAATCCTCCTACTTGGAGGATTTTTGTTTTAAACGAGCGCGCATTAATAGCGTTTCGGCCTTTGCCCCTAAATAAACATAAATAGCCAGTGCAATTAAAAGCCCTACTACTGCCAGCATCATCGCTATGGCAGGCATTAAATACTCCGATTGCCCCAAAGCCGCTTTAAACATAGTTAACAGCGCCTCAATTGATATAGCAATCAACACAGTAGAGATAAACCGTGTAATAGTGCGCCGCGTAGACGAGTGCCTAAAAATATCCTTATGCATCAGGATTTCTTCTTCGAGTATTGTTTTACCTAAATCAAATACTGCCAATGCCAAGGTGATGTAAATAATGATACTAAAGGGTTCAAGTGGGTCTGATGAGGTATCTACATGAGTTAATAGCGCGTATATATCACTAAAAACGATATTTAGTAAAAATAATACTAAGCAAAATAAGCACGCCACAATAATACCGTAACCCGCCTTGAAGTAAGGCGACATATTAGCGCGCGCAGTATCACCCATTACAAACTCAATAAGCTGCGTTAAGCTCACATCAACGACCAAGTAATGTTGATTATTAATTGGTTTTTTTAGCTCTTTAATCGCCGATATACATAAATGGTTAGTCGCTATAGAAATATAGGGATCAGTAAAGCACACTTTATCACTTGCTTTAGCGTTCAAAAAATAGGGTCGCTCGCTTAAATCTTGTTGATTACCACTTTCACCTAATTTTTTGCTGTATGCGCGTTTAAAGCAGACGTTATTACCCTGCTGCAAACCTTCTGCATTTAAACAATATTGTAATTCTAAAAATGGGTACTGCTTAATCAGATAGCGGGTATCACGCTCTTTAGTTAATCCGTCCTCAATACTCATTAAAATAGATTCAAGTAAACTGTGTATTACATGCTCATATTCGTGGTAGCGCTCAACACTACTGATATAACTCATCCGCGCCATTTTAAATACTCATTGACCTAAGTTATAAATAGATTTGCAAGTTTAAAACCAACAATAAAATAAATTAATAATCAGTAACTTGACACTATTCAAACTCAACTTTTGCACTACTTTGGTGACTAAATAGTAATATATTAAATTAAATGCACAAAAAAGCAGCTAAGTATTAATTACTTAGCTGCTTTGTGAGTATGACTGGTAAGGTTCTACATAGAGCATATTACTGAACCTTCGAAAACTCTTCTTTAGATAACTCGCCATTTCCATCTGTATCTAATTGATCAAAAAGCTGTACTAGTTGCGAGTTTACTTGGGCTTCTGTTTTACTAATTACGCCGTCGCCATCTGTATCAAAAGAATCAAAATCTACCGCAGCAAACGCCGCTGAAGAAGAAGCTAGGGCTACAAGAGCTAGAGTTTTATGTAATGTTTTCATAATCGTTTCCTTAGGCTTTGGGCCTGATTAGGGGTAAGAAGTCCTTTTCAAAGATCCTTTAGGAGTAAAGTGTCTATAAATTAATATTCAAAAAAATCATTTTCTGTCGGACCACCGCTACTTTGAACATTCAGCTCGTCAAATTGCTCTATCACTTGCGCCGATTCTTCAGAGCGACTAATTGAAGCGTTGTCGTCTGCGTCGAGTGTTTCAAAGTCTGTGTTTGCAAATACTACTGACGAAGAAACAATAGCCATAAGTACAAATGTTGATTGTAGCTTTTTCATAATTTAATCCTTCAAAAGTATGCGGTGTCCTAAATAAATTTGCTCTATAGTGCTCTCTAGTCACTTCCTGGTTATTCTTTTTAGTAGGCTCCCTTGCCTACTTAGGTTGTCTTTGGCAACTCAGAATTTAGATAACATCACAGAGCATTAACTGCTTAAGGCTTTAATTTTAGGCCTTAGAAAACTCATCTTCAGATAGCTCACCATCTTGGTTTGTATCGAGTTCTTCAAATTTGCTTAAAAGCTCAGCATCTACTGAAGCTTCGGCTTGGCTGATTGCGCCATTACCATCTACGTCTAGCGTATCAAAATCTGTTGCTGCAAAAGCCGCTGATGAAGAAGCTAGCGCCATTAGTACTAATGTTGATTGAAATGTTTTCATAATAGTATTCCTTCATTGGGTTGTTGCGATTAAGGCCTTTGGCTTTCATCACGTTTTGCTTAATACACTCTAGGTATTACAACTTCGGTGCCACTTTTTATTTATTGCTTAAAAACAACGAGTTAAATGATATAAAGCGAGAAAAGCTTAATTTGGGGAGGTGTTATTGTTGCTATTTAGCAACAGTCATTTAACTAAAAATAATAAATCATTATAAATCAATTGGTTAAGTTTAATTAAAAAGACACACTTTTGCTAAAAAGCCAATAAGGGGGCGTTTAGGTTAGCCTTCAAAATAAACTAAATATGAACATGGAAATTACATAGGATTTATTTCCGGCTATTAAATAATTAATTTATTTATAGTCAGTAAGTTATATTGTTTTTGAAATTTATTATAAAAATTTTGGAAAGATATTTTGAAATTAACTGTTTTGTTGCCAAATGGCGAATTTATTTAGGAAGGTTTCAATGCTAAAGCTAAGTTGTAGCATTAAACTCATAATTTAATGCGCTGTAAAGTATAGGTTCGCTTGAGTTAAACAAACCTACATCGTGTGCCAGCTATCTGCAAATGTGCCAGCTATTGGAGTGAAGTAAATTATATAGATTTAAACTACTTCCACCCTTGCAGCCACTTTTGGTTATCTTTTAAATCTCGCCAACTAATTGGATATTGATTTTTTGACATAACAGCCTCAGTAATACATTCAATTACATTGCCGTCTTCATCAAATTCCACCTCAACAATAATGAAGTGTTTTTCTTTATTTATAGCAGGTATTGCGGTCCATTTACTATTCAATAATTTTTTAGGGTTTAGTTTATTCATTTAGTATAACGACTCCTACTCATCTATTTATACAGCTTATATAAGACAATTATACGACCCCAACACCTACTTAGCTCAGATTACTGAGCAACTAGCTTGCCTTTGTACATTTGCATTTGGCAATGAAAGTCATACTCACCGGCTTCAAGCGCATGTAGTTTAACCGTATTGCCATCACCCATTGCCAGCGTTTTACTTATATCAAGCTGTGGAAATACCACTGTTTCGGCGCACGGCGCGCTGTCTTTTCTATCAAAGGTAAGTACAACCTCTTTGTTGGCTGCCACTTTAATGTGTCCTGGCTTATAAACACCGTTATCAACGACTATTGTTTCTTTGTTGTCATCACTTTGTGTTTGCTCTGGTTTGTATAGCCAAAACCAATAAATAATTGCACCTATTAACAGTGCACCACCTATATTAATCATCAACATAATGTACTCCTTAGCTTAAATTACGATTTATTTGGTTTGAAAAAACGTAAGCGATTAGCGTTACTTACCACTGTAAGCGATGAAAGTGCCATAGTTGCACCTGCAACAACAGGGTTAAGTAGGATGCCAAAAAATGGATACAACACGCCGGCTGCAATCGGAATACCCGCCACGTTATAAATAAAGGCACCAAATAGGTTTTGTTTAATATTTGAAATAGTTGCATTACTCACTGCAATTGCATCAGCAAGGCCATGTAACGAACCACGCATTAAGGTAATGTCTGCACTTTCTATTGCAACATCGGTACCTGTACCAATTGCAAATCCTACGTCGGCTTGTGCAAGTGCGGGAGCATCGTTAATACCGTCACCTGTCATACCCACTATTTCACCATTTGCTTGGCGTTTTGTTACTTCGTTTACTTTGTCATCGGGCATTACTTCTGCAATAAAGTCATCAATACCAACTTGTTTAGCAACGGCTTGTGCAGTGGCTTTGTTGTCACCTGTTAGCATAACTAGGTGGATACCTTTATCTTGCAGGCGTTTAATAGCTTCAACTGAATCCTCTTTAATTGGATCGGCTACTGCAATAATAGCGTGGAGCTTATTATTACTTGCAAAATACATGGGCGTTTTAGCATCACTGGCAAGTGTTTGAGCTTGCTCGGTGGCATCATCAACGGCCACATTGTATTTATCCATTAGCGCTTTATTGCCAAACAATAATGTTTGCCCGTCAACACTGCCGGCTACACCTTTACCTGTAATTGCATCAAAGTCGGCTACTTTACTTAATGTTAAGCCTTTCTTTTTAGCGTGTGCCGTAATTGCTTGGGCCAGTGGATGCTCTGAGCTACTTTCAAGGCTTGCGGCCAGTTGCATTACTGTATTTTCATCACTGTTATTAAAGGTAACTACATCGGTAACTTGCGGTGTGCCTTGAGTAATAGTGCCTGTTTTATCTAAAATCATGGTGGTGATTTTAGATGTTGTTTGCAGCGACTCACCATTTCGAATTAATATTCCTGACTCTGCAGCTTTACCAATACCCACCATAACCGACATAGGGGTTGCGAGTCCTAGCGCACAAGGACAAGCAATAATAAGTACAGTGGTAACCGCAACAACGGCATAAGCAATTGATGGCTCAGGTCCGAAGTTTAACCATGCAAGGCCTGCAAGCACCGCAATAATCATGACTGTTGGTACAAATATTCCTGATATAACATCAGCTAAGCGCCCTATTGATGGCTTTGAGTTTTGTGCACGCTTTACCATATTGATAATATTGGCAAGTGTGGTTTCGCTACCAATGTGCGTGGCTTTAAATAATAAAGTGCCACTTTTATTAATACTTCCGGCAACGACTTTATCGCCCGTTTTTTTGCTTACAGCCATTGGCTCACCAGTAAGCATTGACTCATCAACCGTACTGCTGCCTTCAATAACTTCGCCATCCACAGGGATTTTTTCACCTGGGCGTACGCGTACTTCATCATTTTTTACAACATCACTAATGTCGATGTCTTGCTCTTGAGCATCGCGAATTACGCGTGCAGTTTTTGGTTGCAGGCCAATTAAGCGTTTAATTGCTTGTGAGGTGCGCCCACGTGCTTTTACTTCAAAAGCGAGCCCTAAACTAATTAAACCGATGATCATCGATGATGCTTCAAAATATACGTGTCTTGCGACTTGTGGTAATAAGTTTGGTGCTATTACTACGAACATTGAATACAACCACGCAGTACCTGTACCAAGCGCTATTAATGTATCCATATTGGCAGCATGGTTTTTAAATGCCTGCCAAGCACCGTTGTAAAATTGCTTACCTGATATAGCCATAACCACAAGCGTGACTATACCCACTAAAAACCAGGCTATTCGTTGTGTGTCGGTGGTCACACTCATATCAAAAATAAGCCCGTATATCATTAACGGTGCACCGACTCCTAACGCTAATATCATATTACGCATTAGCTTTTTGTAATGTGCCTCGTCCGACTTTGCTTTTTCATCAAGTGCATATTGATCAGACTCATTACTCATTGGCTTAGCTGAATAACCAATGTTTTCGACTGCTTTAATAAGCGTGCTTTCGCGGGCTTTACCTTCTACACGTACTGTACGCTCAGCAAAGTTCATTTCCACGTTTTGCGCGCCTTGCACGCTATTAAGGGCTTTTTCAATTTTAGCCACACAACTGCCGCAATTAGCACCTTCAATAATAAAGTTTTGCGCGGTGTCTTTTGTATTAGTCGTCATTACGCTGCTCCTTATTTGCAGAATCGTTTATTGGATCAACAAAAGATTCTATTAAACTACATACGTCACTGGCATTTGCACCATCGGCTGATGTATCCCATTGCGCCAGAGCTGCATGCATTCTGTTTCGTAACTTTAATGTTTCTTGAAATAGTGCTTCGGTTTCTTCTAGGCGTTTAGTAATGAGTTTACGCGTTAACGGACAAGGACAATTCCCCTGCTCTGACTCGCCTATAATGTGTTGAATATCTTTGAGTGAAAAACCAAGTTGACGAGAGCTAATAATAAACTTTAAACGCTGCTGGTCTTGCTTTGTATATTCTTGATAGCCATTTCCTTCACTGCGTATTGGATGAAGTAACCCAACACGTGTGTAATGACGAACAGTATCGGCAGTCACGCCCATTAACTTGGCGAGTTGTTTAACATACATAATTTAGCTCCGTCGTGTTTCAATAGCTTCATAATAAACCTAGGTGCAACACATAGGTCAATAGAGAGGAGCATTAAAGCATAATTTAAATTTTCTGAAACTGATTTAGCGAAAAAGTAAAAGCGCTCTGGCTAGAGCGCTTAAATAAGAGAGGTAAAAGCATTAGAGCCTGTTGCTCTTTAATACTTTAAATTTAATAAAAAATCGACGACCTTTAGTTCGCTTGCTCGCGTGAGGCTTTTAGCTCTTCACTTAGCTTGCCTGCTATCGCTTGAATTTTTGGCATTGCATCTTGTATTAGGCCTTGCGACATTTGCATAGACTCTTGCATTACAACAGGCATTTTTTCAAGTATTTTTTGCCCTGTATCTGTTTTATAAAACGCTAACATATCGGCAATCTCTTGCTCACTAAAATGCTTGTCGTAAACATTGACCATCATTGGCTGCATTTTAGCCCAGCTCATTTCGGTTTTTAATACCGTCGTCATGTCGCCGTAGTACTTATCAAAAATAGCTTGCTCAGAAGGCTTAACACCCATTTGGTCTGACATGCCTTTCATCATACCTTCAACCTGGCCGTACATAGAATCAACCATTGAATCTAAATTCATTACTTTAATGAGTTCATCTATTTTTTGCTGCTTAGTATTTTGTTCAGCATATAAACTACTAGAAAAAATTAGCAATGATAAAAGTAGTACCTTACCCATAATAATATCCTTTCATATAAATAATGGATTTATAGTCACATGAATAATTTGTATTGTAAAGGGTACAAGCAATCATTAAAAAGGCCGAATAAAATGAATTTATTCGGCCTTTTATAAATTAATTTTTGCGTTAGTCGTCTTCTACATTATCTAGGCCTTTAGTGCCTTCTTTGGCTTTTAGCTTATGATGAATAGCTGACTTTATTAGCATGTAACCACTAATCGGTGCTGTAATTAGTAAAAATATAGTAATGAGTATTTCTTTAACACTTAGGCCATGCTCTGAACTTGCAAAATAAACCATAGCCGCAATTAACATACTCGCCATGCCTAACGTGGTTGCTTTAGTTGGTCCATGCAAACGCATAAAAAAGTCAGGTAGTTTAATTAAACCTATTGAGCCAATTAAAATAAACGTACCACCAAATAACAATAATATTGATACAACCCATTCGCTGATCATGTTTTCACCTTATTCAATTATATCGCCACGTAGTAAATACTTACACACTGCAACCGTACTTATAAAGCCGAGCATGGCAATAAGCAGTGCAGCTTCAAAATAAAGCCCTGTATCCATACTAATGCTGTATAAAATAATCAGTGCGATGACGTTAATGTACATAGTATCGAGCGCTAAAACACGGTCAGGCACTGACGGACCGATGATTAATCGCCATAAATTAAGCAATAATGATAAGCCAATCATCGAAAAAACAATGAGTAATACGGTGTCTAACATTGAAATATCTCCTTTAGTGGAGCTTCGTAGCGTTGTTTTATTTGTTTGATAAGTGCTTCTTCATCTTTAAGGTCAAGCACATGTATTAATAAGTAGCGTTGCGTTGGCTCTTCACCTTCAGGTAACGACTCAGCAATTGGATAAACCTCTGCACTCACAGTACCAGGTGTAAGCGATACACAACTGGCCAATATAGTAATTGGCATGTCGTGTGTTAAATCTATAGGAACTTTTATAAAGGCCGGACGCAATTTTTTTGATGGCCCAAGTATAAGTAAAGCCACTTGTAAATTTGCAACAACAATGTCGTACAGCACTATAAGTAACTGCTTAAGCGCCAAGCCTGGCTTTAAAATCAGTGGCTGAGGGTCTCGAAACGAAAAACTTAATATAGGGATAAGTATCGCAAAAATAGTCGCTAATACTAAGTGCCCTACCGATACGCTATTGTTTAACAATAACCAAACCATAAACAAAAATAAGCTACGAAATGGCGTTGGTAACCAACGAAAACGGGCTTGTAATCTCATCACATGCCTCCTTTAAGTACAGCATTAATACCGCCGCTTAGATCATGTAACTGAGTAGCAGCATTTAGCATATATTCACTTATTGGTCCGCCCAAAATAACGAGCAATGGCGAACATGCAAGTAAAGCTATAATTACAGTTACCTGCAACGGGTGTGCACTTGCACAATCGGCATTTTCGCTATTTTTGCTTCTATGCTCCCAGAACAAAGTTGTGCCAGCGCGCGAAAGCGCTACTAACAACGCAAAACTTGTTACTAAATATACTGGCCAAAATAGTAAAGCTTGCTCACTGTTTAACGTCGCTTTAAGTATCCAAATTTTACCTACAAAGCCTGACAGTGGTGGCATACCAACTACCGTTAAAGACGCAATAATAAAGCACACACCTAATAAAAGTGGCTGTTTTACAGAGCGACCTGCTACTAGTCTATCGCCAACTTTACCGCGCTGGATTGAAACTAAGTCTGCTAGTAAAAATAGTGCGGCACTAACAAGTGTTGAATGCACTAAATAATATAAAAGTGCAGCAGTGGCATTTACATTTTGCAATGCTATTAGCGCAACCAGCGTACCTACCGATACTAATACTAAGTTAGAGGTGAGTTTACGTAAGTCTTGTGCTGCCATCACACCAATAGCACCTACTATAATGGTCGCAATTGCTAAGCCCCAAAGCCAAGGCTGCGCCATGTGTTCAAGCGCTCCGGCTTGTTCACCAAATATCACCGTATAAACACGAAGCATAGCGTAAACGCCTACTTTGGTCATAATCGCAAACAATGCAGCAACCACAGGTTTAGCACTTGCGTAAGTATTTGGAAGCCATAAATGCAGAGGTAATAGTGCGCCTTTTAAAGCAAATACTATTAATAGTAGTAAGCCACCTGCTTTTGCTAGATATACATCATCACCTGTAAGTAGTGATACCTTTTGCGTCATATCTGCAATATTAAGCGTACCAAGCACACCGTACAAAATACCCAAACCGATTAAAAATACGCTTGAGCCAACTAAATTCAATATTACATATTGCAATGCCGCACGAGTATTTTGTTTATCACCTGCGTGCATTAACAATGCATAAGATGCAATCAGTAGCACTTCAAAAAATACAAATAGATTAAATAAATCGCCAGTTAAAAACGCGCCATTTACACCTAATATCAGAAAGTGAACAAGTGGGTGATAAAAGCTGCCTTTTTCATCATCGCCAGCACTACCATATAAAATAGCGCCCAAACCTAAAAATGAAGTTAACGTAACCAATAAGGTAGACAACATATCGGCTACTAAGACTATTCCAAATGGCGCAGACCAATTACCAATAGCGTAAACGTTAATACCCGTATTATTAATATGTACAAGTAAAAGCACACTAATGGCAAAAGTAGCTATTGCCATTACAATTGAAACTAAGCGGCGAATTTTAACGCTTTTACCACATGGCGGTAGCAGTAAAATAACGGCCGTCAGCATAGGTAATAAAATAGGGAGTGAAGCTAAATGTTGGATCATTTTTGCTCCTTATTATCTGCCGAGGTGTTAGGCACATAACCATCAACATGGTCGCTACCTAAATCGGCGCGTCCACGTATTGCCAAAATAACCACGAATGCGGTCATCGCAAAACCAATAACAATAGCTGTAAGCACTAAAGCTTGAGGTAACGGATCGGCGTATTCTATACCAGTACCAAGCACTACCGCTTTATTAATAGTAAGACGACCTGCTGAAAACAAAAATAAGTTAACAGCATATGAAATCATAGTAAGCCCAAGTACTACAGGGAACGTACGAGCTCTTAGCAGTAAAAACACACCGCAACTGACCAATACTCCAACGCAAGATGCGTACAATAATTCCATTAAATATTTACCTCTTTTTTCTGGGTATCTGCCGTCATATTACCTAAGCTTGCCAAAATCATTAGCGTAGCGCCTACAACCGTTAAGTAAACACCTAGGTCAAATGCAATCGCGCTGGCAAGCTCTGTTTTACCGACAAACGGAATATCAAAGTAGTCAAACCAAGTTGTTAAAAATGGCTTATCAAAGAACCAGCTACCCACACCTGTAAACAGTGAAATACCAATGCCTGAAGCTATGATTTTACGATAATTAACATCAAAACGTCCGTTTATCCATGCTGTACCATGCGCCATGTATTGCAAAATAAACGCGATTGACGTTACCAGTCCAGCAATAAAGCCACCGCCAGGTAAGTTATGTCCGCGTAAGAAAATATATGCAGAAACCAATAACGCAAGCGGTAATAAACTTTGTGAAATACTCGCCAGTAAGATTGGATGGCGCTCTCGTGCCCATGGGCGCCCTTCGCTGTCACTTGCTGGCATAAATAATGGGATTCGAGAAAGTACTTTAAATATACCTAATGCGGCAATGCCTAATACGGTAATTTCACCAAGCGTATCAAAGCCCCTAAAGTCGACTAAAATAACGTTAACTACATTAGTACCACCGCCACCAATTTTAGCGTTAGCAATAAAGAAGTCTGAGATTGAATCTAATGGACGTGTAAGTAATGCATAACAAATACTCGCTATAACTACACCTAACGTAGAGGCAATTCCTAAATCTCGAAGTACGCGTAATGAACTTGATTCTTTTGGCGTATGCTGGGGTAAGAAAAACAATGCCAGCATAAGTAAAATAATAGTAACAACCTCAACAGTTAACTGTGTAAGTGCTAAATCAGGAGCAGAAAAGCGTGTGAATACAACCGATACCATTAACCCTACGATTGAGAGCATTAACAACGATACCATTCGAGAGCGATGCCAAATAACGGTAGCAAGAGCACCAATAATCAATAAGCCCGCACCAATTGCATTGTGCACATCAACAGGGGTAAGTGGCATGCTGCCAGCAAGTTGTTGCATTTCAAATAATGGCCAACCGGCACACAGTAAGACTACCGCTAACATAATTACTAGGTAGCGCTGCAGCGATCCATTTTCGATACTGCTTACCTTTGACTGACACCAAGCAACAACACTTAAAATTACACGTTCAAAGGTTTTTTTAGCATTTAAAGGTGGTAATGACGCTTGAAACTGAAATAGATATTTACGATTAATATAAATAAATAAACCGCCAGCAATCGCCATTGCACTCATTAATAGAGGCAAGTTAAACCCGTGCCAAATAGCCAATTCGTAAACTGGCATTTCTTTTCCAAGTACAGCTAAAGACGCCGCAGATAAAATGCCATCAATTGTAAAGTGTGGGAACATACCCACTAGTAAACAAATCACAACTAATATTTCTATTGGTACCCGCATATAACGTGGCGGTTCGTGCGGCGTGCGAGGTAGATCGATTGGCTCACCATTAAAGAACACGTCATGAATAAAGCGTGCGGAGTACGCAACAGCTAATGCGCCTGCAACCGTTGCCAGTACTGGAATTAACCACGACATAGAACCAAGCACTTGCTGATGCAGCGTTTCTGCAAAAAACATCTCTTTAGACAAGAAACCATTAAGTAATGGAACCCCTGCCATTGCAGCCGCCGCGACCATTGCAAGCGTTGCAGTGTATGGTAAGTATCGCCACATACCATTTAATTTACGCATATCGCGCGTGCCTGTTTCATGATCGATAATACCAACGGCCATAAATAACGACGCTTTAAACGTTGCATGGTTAATTATATGAAATATAGCAGCAACAGTCGCAAGCTCAGTATCAAGCCCAAGTAATAGCGTTATTAAACCCAAATGGCTTATTGTTGAGTAAGCTAACAATCCTTTTAAATCGTGTTTGAATAATGCTATATAAGCACCAAACAACAGCGTAGCTAAACCTGTTAACCCAACAAGTAAGAACCACGTATCGGTGCCAGCTAAGGCAGGATGAAAACGTGCTAATAAAAATATACCGGCTTTTACCATGGTTGCAGAATGTAAATACGCGCTCACTGGCGTAGGCGCGGCCATTGCATGAGGAAGCCAAAAATGAAATGGAAATTGTGCCGATTTAGTAAACGCACCCAATAGCACCAATACTAATGCTACTTCGTATAAATCGTGAGATTGAATTATTGCTTTACTCGCTAGGATAACATCTAGGTCATAACTACCAACAATATCACCTAATAGCATTAAGCCTGCAAGTAACGCTAAGCCGCCCGCGCCTGTTACGGCAAGAGCCATACGAGCACCCTTTCGCGCTTCAGACTTATGCCACCAAAAACTAATTAATAAAAATGAGCTGATGCTCGTTAATTCCCAAAACAACCACAGCTGAATAACATTGTTAGACATAACAATGCCAAGCATTGCGGTCATAAACAGCATTATATAACTATATAACTTAGCCATTGAGTCGTTGGCACTGAGGTAGTAACGCGTGTAGAGGATAACGAGCAAGCCTATGCCTAAAATCATAAACATAAACAATAAACTGAGGCCGTCTAACCGCAGAGATAGGTCGAGCCCTATTGACGGGATCCAAGCGAAAGAGTAACGAATGGTTTCGCCCGCTAAAACTGCAGGTGCATGGTATAAAGTTATTCCCAAAGCCGTTAAAGGCGCAAGAGCCGTTAAACTAGTGCTTAAATTGCGGGATAACTTACCTGTGCATGCAGAAATAACACTGCCAATTAAGGATAACAAGGGTATCCAGAGCAAAGTCATAATGTAGGGCCTTTTATAATCATAAGTTTATCAGGGCATCTCTTTTTAATACTAAGGGATGCTTTTACTGCCTGTTTTTAAACGACATTAATGACTATAGTTATACTGAAAAACACTGATTTTGTCTATAAAAAGCGGTTCTGTATGGGTGTTTTTTAAACATGAACTAACAATTTATTAAGCCTACAAAAACAATTAATTAATACTGATAATTGTTAATTTAATATGGCCTTATTTGCAAATGTAAGCGCGCTGGAGTGGCGATAAGAATTACCATTGGTCATATCTAAATGCTTCAACCAAATCTCTCTATACTGCGCCGAGAGCCCTAACTGCTGATATTGCATAATAGACCAATTTTCACTAGGTTTATATGCAACACCACCTATCTGGCAACTCTTTGCTTTATGCCAGCCTATTGGGGGCGACTCATCATGAGAAATAAATAAATTAGGTGCCACAAAACCTATTTTTGCACACAACCATGCTTGTTTAGTTTTAGGCAAAGCATATTCATCTTCAAAACCGTTAAAATGCATCAACTCATGCAAAAACACACTGTATTTTGCTTTTGAGTTTATTAGCATTGTTCCTTTAGTTACATTAGCAGTTCCATCTTTGGGCATCATTACTATAAAATCAAAATTGTTAGGAAGCTGGTTATTGAGTTTAGCTAATTGCCAGTCACACTTTGCTATTTGATTAATGCTACTTTTACACTCAAGCATACCTGCAACGTAAACTGGTTTTGAAAAGCAAAAAATATTTTCACGGGGCTCTGGCTGTTTATTATAAGCATTAATAAACTCGGTGAGTTTATATAAGCCACTGCGATGATCGCTCATAGTCAGCACGTTAAACATACATTGCTTATTAGGTTTGCTTATATTTTTTAAAGATGAAAAACCAAGAGCGTGGATAAACTCACTAGATACTTTACTCTGTGGTGTTTTTAACTGAAGCTTTAGATGATTTAGCACATCCCCTGCTGGTAATTTGTTTTTACTAGCGAGTAACTTTAAATCGCTCCAACGTGAGTGCTCAAGTAACTTTGTTGCTAATATTTTACGCTCTGGGATTGTTAAGTCATTTATAGCGGAGAGCCAAAATTGTTTTGCAGTATCGCTCTGACTGTTTTTAATAAGCTTAAGAGAATACATATATTGGGCTGAAGAAATTTTACTGCGGGCGAGTATAGCTAAAGAGGTATTTGGTAACTGCTCTAAATGATCAGAAAAATAACCAGGTGATTTCCAATAACTTTGTAGAACATTGGCTTTTGTATTTAAAACATGCCAAAAGCCAATAGCGCCAAGGTGATTACTCGAGCCTGTAATTAACAAACAACATAGTAATACACCTATTAATTTAAAACGCTTAACTTGCGTCAACACCTTGCATCAACTCAAGCTCTAAACGCGCATATTTGTACTCAATAAACTCGTGTACATTAGTTGCTAGCGCAAGCCTAAAGTAGTCTGATGCTAAATACAGCTCACCTGCTGCTTGATGCATTTTAGCTAAATAAAAATAAGCTTCGCATAAACGCTGCGCATATTCTTGCTCAGTTCTAACACCATCACTAATGCCAGATAAAAATGCATGTTCACTCATATCCCCCGTATAAAGAGAAATTAACTGGTACGCCCATTGTGACTCATCAAGCGCAGTGGCATTTTGTTTAAGTGCATCAAGCGCAACGGCTTTATCCTCTTGTGCTTGTGCTAAATAAACCCATAAAACTCGGTACGGATCTTTTGGAGAGCGAGCTAAAAATTCATTAAAATCATTTTTAGCAAGGCCTGCTCTGTCGCCGTAATACAGTGCGATACCACGATTTAAATAGGCGTATTCATGCTCTTCATCAAGTTCTAGGGCAGAATCGAAAAACTCATAGGCTTTTTCATACTGCTGCATAAGCGTATGTTGAATACCTAAAAAATTATACACTTCAGCTAAATCAGGCTTAAGCTTTACTGCGCGATTAAAATCAATACGCGAAAGAGTTGTCATACCTAGACTATCAAAAAGTACACCACGGTCGTAATAAAGCTTAGCTTGTTGTTCTTCGCTTAAGTCGGCTCTATTTAATAGCTCTGAGTAGCGTGCAATAGCAATTTCACTTCTAAAGTCAGAAGCTAAAGGTGCAGTAAATGGCACATTAACAATCGGGGTTGGTTCTGATTCTGTTGTAGTTTGGCAAGCGCTTAAAGACAAAATAGCAAAAGATGCCAAAGCTAAATGTTTGAGTATCATTAAAATCCTTAATACCAAGATATAACGCGATTAATATAAGACAGACCTTGTCCAATAAGGTTTCATTAAAGCATAAAAAAAGGGGCTAAACAGCCCCTTTTTTACTATCTAGCTAATATAACTAGATTAATAAGTTAGCAATTACGCGTCAGTTGGCGCGTCAGCTGCAGGTGCTGCTGATTCCATTGCTTCTTTAATACTTAGACGTACACGGCCTTGGCGATCTACTTCTAGTACTTTAACTTTAACTTCTTGACCTTCAGAAAGGTGATCAGCCACGTTATTAACGCGCTCAGTACTAATTTGAGAAATATGTACTAGACCATCTTTACCAGGAAGAATGTTTACAAACGCACCGAAGTCTACGATACGTACAACTTTACCTTCGTAGATAGTACCTACTTCAAGTTCAGCTGTTAATTGCTCAATACGGCTAATTGCATTAGCTGCACTTTCGCCATCTGTAGCGGCAATTTTAATTGTACCGTCGTCACCGATTTCAATAGTTGTACCAGTTTCTTCAGTTAGCTGACGAATAGTTGCGCCACCTTTACCAATAACTTCAGCGATTTTCTTCTGTGGGATTTTCATTGTGTATATGCGAGGAGCAAACATCGATAGCTCTTCAGAAGGGGCAGAAATCGCTTCATCCATCACTTCTAAGATATGTAAACGTGCAGCTTTTGCTTGTTTAAGCGCAATTTGCATGATTTCTTGAGTGATACCTTCGATTTTGATATCCATTTGAAGTGCAGTAATACCCGCAGCAGTACCGGCAACTTTAAAGTCCATGTCACCTAAGTGATCTTCATCACCTAAAATGTCAGAAAGAACAACGAATTTATCGTCTTCTTTAACTAGACCCATCGCAATACCAGCAACAGATGCTTTAATTGGTACACCCGCGTTCATAAGTGCTAGAGAAGTACCACAAACAGACGCCATTGAAGAAGAACCGTTTGATTCAGTAATTTCAGATACTACACGGATTGAGTAAGGGAACTCAGTAAGTGTAGGCATTACAGCTGAAATACCACGCTTAGCAAGGTTACCATGGCCGATTTCACGACGCTTAGGAGAACCAACAAAACCAGTTTCACCTACACAGAATGGAGGGAAGTTGTAGTTAAGCATAAAGTGGTTTTTATGAGTACCAGTTAAATCGTCGATTAACTGTGAATCACGTTCTGTACCAAGTGTCGCTGTTACTAACGCTTGAGTTTCACCACGTGTAAAGATAGCAGAACCGTGAGTACGCGGTAATACGCCAGTCATTACGTCTAGTGCACGAATCATATCTGGTTCACGACCATCGATACGTTTTTCGCCAGCAGCGATACGGCCACGAACGATTTTCTTCTCAAGTGAACCGAAGATTTTGCCAATTTCTTGCTTGTCTAAAGACTCGCCTTCAGCAAGTTCAGCTGTTAATACTGCAACAACTTCATCTTTAGCTTCACCAAGAGCTTCTTTACGCGCTACTTTATCAGTGATTAAGTAAGCTGCGCCTACTTTTTCAGCAGCAATAGTTGCTACTTTATCTTCTAGTGCAACATTTTTCTCAGGTGCAGTCCAATCCCAAGTAGGCTTGCCTGCTTGCGCTTTAAATTCTTCGATTGCAGTAATGATCGCTTGAGATTGCTCATGACCATATACAACAGCGCCAAGCATTACGTCTTCTGCAAGTACGTTAGCTTCTGATTCAACCATAAGTACCGCTTTATCAGTACCGGCTACCACTAAATCAAGTTGGCTTTCTTCAAGCTCTTTTAATGTAGGGTTAAGTACGTATTCGCCGTTGATGTAACCAACACGAGATGCACCAATTGGACCACTGAACGGGATACCAGAAATAGCAAGTGCTGCTGAAGTACCAATCATCGCAACCATATCAGGTTGGATTTCAGGGTTAACAGAAACAACAGTAGCAATAACTTGTACTTCGTTTACAAAGCCGCTTGGGAAAAGTGGACGAATTGGACGGTCAATAAGACGTGCAATAAGAGTTTCGCCATCGTTAGGACGACCTTCACGCTTTAAGAAACCACCAGGGATACGACCAGCAGCGTACATACGCTCTTGGTAGTTAACTGTTAGTGGGAAAAAGTCTTGACCAGGTTGTGCTTCACGCTTACCAACAACAGTTACTAAAACTGAAGTGTCGCCAATGCTTGCAAGTACAGCGCCGTCTGCTTGACGAGCGATTGCACCAGTTTCTAGAGTCACTGTATGTTGACCTAGTTTGAATTCTTTAATAATTGCTTGCACTTAAAATATTCCTTAAATGTATTCTAATAAGTTGTCATCAAAGTACCAATTACAGTACATAATTGTATTCAGTTGGAAATCAATTAAGTACTACAATTGGCAATGATGTGAATAATTGCAGATAAACCTTTTTACCTACGCGCATAGTATATACCAAAGCTACTTCAAAATGCGAGTCTAGGGTGTGTTGATCTTTGTGGATTGAAATTTGTTCATCCTAGGGCAGCGCATGTTTGGCATTTATGCTGCGTTATCGCCTATTTATGGGGAATAACCACACTACATAGGCGCTGCCTTGCCTAAAGACCAAACATACAGCTGCAAAATTAATCACGAAAGGTCAACACACACTAGCTACTAGATTTAAGCTGGGCTAATGAGCGGGTAAATACAACGATGCTTGATAAGCTATGAAATAGGAGTTTTACAATATAATTCAATAAGTTTATAAATTTGTTTTATTTTCAAACACAAATTTTAGGCACAAAAAAAGGAGCTAAAAAGCTCCCATTTCTATAATCTAGTTCTTAACGACGTAGGCCAAGTTCTTTGATTAGTGCAGTATAACTAGTGATATCTTTACCTTTAAGGTAATCAAGTAGTTTACGGCGAGTGCTTACTTTACGAAGCAGACCACGGCGTGAGTGGAAGTCATGCTTGTGATCAGCAAAGTGACCTTGAAGCTTGTTGATATCATAAGTAAGTAATGCTACTTGTACTTCTGATGAACCTGTATCGCCTTCTGCACGTGCAAATTTAGCAATGATATCGATTTTTTCTTGATTGCTTAGTGACATAGTAACTCCAAAAATTAAATTTAAAAGGTGTCTTAGCCGATCACTAATTCAGCCAAAACGATTAAGCCGGCGTATTCTACCAACTGTGGGAATAACTACAAGTTAATTATTCCCATCTACAACTAATAAGCCACTGCTGGGCACACTAATTGCTTATTCAGGCTTTACGTAATCATCTTGCTGGCTAGCAAGACCACGTTTAACCTTTAAATGGCCACTTGAGTTGCGCTCGCCAGTACCAATAAACACACCATCCGCAACAACTTTAATTGCCCCCTCAGGTAAAGCTTCAGGTAACTCGACTGCTTGCCCATGACTAAATACTTTGCCCTGCTCTTTCGAAATTTCAATAACAGGTAAATCAGTTAAAGCAGTGTCTATAGGTAATAACAACGAGTCTAAATAAGTAGAAGGCGCAAGCTCTTCTGCTTTCGCTTTAGCAAGCAACGCTTCAATTTCATCAAGCGAAACCATTTTATCTGCCGGATACTGACCAACAGCAGTTCTGTGAAGCATTATAACGTGTGCGCCACACCCTAGGTTTTCGCCCAAATCATCAACGATTGTACGAATATACGTCCCTTTTGATACATGAGCCGTCATTTGTAATACGTTGTTTTGTTCATCAAATTCGTCAAACGATAAGCTAAACACATTTATTTTTCTGCATTTACGAGGGACTTCAATACCCTCTCGTGCGTACTTATATAATGGTCTACCTTGATACTTAAGTGCTGAGTACATTGATGGATATTGATCTGACTCACCAACAAAAGCAGCAATTTCTTTTGTTAACTGCTCACGCGTCACATTCACATCTTTCGTGCTTACGATTTCGCCATCAGAATCTGATGTCGTTGTACGCTCACCCAGTTTTGCACGAACAATATAGGTTTTATCTGTATCGAGTAAAAACTGCGTAAACTTAGTCGCCTCACCAAAACAAATTGGCAGCATACCTGTAGCAAGCGGGTCTAAAGCCCCAGTATGGCCAGCTTTTTGTGCAAAATAAACACCTTTCGCTTGCTGCAGAGCTTTATTTGATGAAATGCCTTGCGGTTTGTTTAACAACAAAATACCGTCAACTGCACGGCCTTTACTGCGCTTTGCCATCTGTATCAGTGCCTTCTTCGCTATCTGTATCTTCTACGTGCTTAGTACTTTGTTCACTATCTGAAATATCAGCATCAACACTTTCTACATCTTCATCGACATGCTTTGCGTTATCTTCGCGGATAATAGAATCCACTAAATTAGAAATACGCATACCTTCCATCAGTGAATTATCAACTACAAACTTTAACTCAGGCATTATACGAGCACGAATACGCTTACCAAGTAACGAGCGAATATAACCCGTTGCTTCATTAAGTACTTTAGCGCTTTGCTTAGCTGCATCTTCATCTTGTGTGTTAAACACAGTGATGAAAATTTTGGCATAAGATAAATCACGCGATACTTCTACCGCTGACACTGTCACCATACCTAAGCGTGGATCTTTAATTTCGCGTTGTAAAATTACAGCAATTTCTTTTTGGATTTGCTGTGCAACACGATCAGTGCGAGAAAATTCTCTCATTGCATTTGTCCTAAAATCATAACTTATTGAAATTTAATAATAAGCTAATTAAATAATGGATACACAAATGGGGGCTAAGCCCCCATTTATTAGTTTAGCGAGCTAACAATTAAAGAGTACGTTGTACTTCAACTGTTTCAAATACTTCGATTTGGTCACCAACACGTACGTCATTGTAGTTCTTAACGCCGATACCACATTCCATGCCGTTACGAACATCAGCAACATCGTCTTTGAAGCGACGAAGTGACTCAAGTTCACCTTCATAGATAACCACGTTTTCACGTAGTACACGGATTGGAGCGCTACGTTTAATAACACCTTCAGTAACCATACAACCAGCAATTGCGCCAATTTTTGGAGACTTGAATACGTCACGAACTTGCGCAAGACCAATGATTTCTTGTTTAAACTCAGGTGCTAGCATGCCTGACATTGCTTGCTTAACTTCTTCGATTAAGGCATAAATTACGCTGTAATAACGAAGGTCTAAGTTTTCAGTATCAATCACTTTACGAGCAGAAGCATCAGCACGAACGTTAAAGCCAACTACAATTGCGTTAGACGCTGCAGCTAGTGTCGCATCAGTCTCAGTAATACCACCAACACCAGAGCCTACAATCTTCACTTTTACTTCATCAGTAGAAAGTTTAGTTAGTGAATCAGAGATTGCTTCGATAGAACCTTGAACGTCTGCTTTAAGTACCACGTTAACTTCAGAAACATCACCTTCAGTCATGTTAGTAAACATGTTTTCAAGCTTAGCTTTTTGTTGACGTGCTAGTTTAACATCGCGGAACTTACCTTGACGGTATAAAGCAACTTCACGCGCTTTACGCTCATCTTTAACTACAGTTGCTTCGTCGCCCGCAGCTGGAATACCAGAAAGACCTAAAATTTCCACTGGAATCGATGGACCTGCCGACTTGATGTCTTTACCGTTTTCATCGCGCATTGCACGAACACGGCCATACTCAAGACCACATAATACAATGTCACCTTGGTTAAGCGTACCAGATTGAACAAGTACTGATGCAACTGGACCACGGCCTTTATCAAGACGAGATTCAATAACAACACCTGCAGCCATACCTTCGGTAGGTGCTGAAAGCTCTAAAAGCTCAGATTGCATAAGTACGGCTTCAAGAAGGTCATCAATACCTAGACCAGTTTTAGCTGAGATATGAACGTACTGCGTATCGCCGCCCCATTCTTCAGGGATAACGTCTAGCTGAGCTAGTTCGTTTTTAACGCGATCTGGATCTGCGCCTTCTTTATCCATTTTGTTTACAGCAATGATTAAAGGAACGCCAGCTGCACGTGCGTGCTGTACCGCT
Source organism: Pseudoalteromonas sp. SR44-2 (assembly GCF_014163745.1). Classification (NCBI taxonomy): domain Bacteria; kingdom Pseudomonadati; phylum Pseudomonadota; class Gammaproteobacteria; order Alteromonadales; family Pseudoalteromonadaceae; genus Pseudoalteromonas; species Pseudoalteromonas sp. SR44-2. The sequence continues at coordinate 70,478 of NZ_JACJDW010000018.1, forward strand.
TCTTTAGTTTGTGGCATAACACCATCATCTGCTGCAACCACTAAGATTACGATATCTGTCGCTTTAGCACCACGAGCACGCATTGATGTAAATGCAGCATGTCCTGGAGTATCTAAGAAGGTAATCATATTGCCGTTTACATCAACATGGTATGCACCAATATGCTGTGTAATACCACCGGCTTCGCCAGAAGCAACCTTCGCAGAACGAATGTAATCTAGAGTCGATGTTTTACCATGGTCAACGTGACCCATTACAGTTACTACTGGAGCACGAGGCTCTGACTTACCATCTTCATGGCGGTCGTTAAGTACTGTTTGCTCTAATTCATTTTCTTTAACAATGATAACCTTGTGACCCATTTCTTCTGCAACTAGTTGTGCAGCTTCTTGGTCGATCACTTGGTTAATAGTAACCATGTCACCCATTTTCATCATTGTTTTAACAACTTCAGCGCCTTTAACAGCCATGCGTGATGCAAGCTCAGCTACTGTAATTGTTTCGCTAATACGCACTTCATTTTTAACATCAACAGTTGGTTTTTGGAAACCATGCTGCAGCGATGCTGGTGCTTTTAATTTAGACTTGTTACGGCCTCTTGACGCTGCAAATTTATCTTTTGCTGGCGCTTTTTTCTTTTTCTTAGCACGGCGAGTGCCTTGCTCATCACGAGCATCGGCAACATCTTCTGCTTCACGTGCATAAGTCGAAGTCGTAAGATGGTGATCCGCTGTTTCTTCGCGTTTCTTACGTTCTTCTTCTTCTTTCTTCCAGCGTGCTGAATTCTCTTCAGCTAGCTTTCTTGCCTCTTCTGCTTGACGTTTCGCTTCTTCTTCAGCTTTCTTCAATGCGGCCTCTTCTGCTTCTTTTTGCAGACGCTCAGCTTCTATGCGATCTTTCTCAGACTTAGCACTTTGCTCTGGGGTCATCTGCTTTTGTTTCGCTTTACGCTCTGCATCAGCTTTGCGTTTAGCTTCTTCTTTGGCTTTACGGTCAGCTTCTTCTTTCGCTTTACGTTCTGCCTCTTGTTTCGCTTTTAATTCTGCGGCTTCTTGTTCAGCTTTTTGTTGCTGTTCAAGACGGGCTTTTTCTTCAGCGGCTAAGCGTGCTTGCTCTTGTTCTTGTTCCATTGCGCTTTTCTTCACGTAGGTACGTGTTTTGCGAACTTCAACTTGAACATCTTTAGCTTTACCCGTAGAACCAGTCACACTTAATGTGCTTTTGCTCTTACGTTGTAAAGTCATACGCGCTGGGCCATCTGAACCTGTACCACCATGATGCTTGCTTAAATGATCAAGTAACGTTGCTTTTTCAGCTTCTGTTACGTTATCAGTTGCTTGCTTAGTGATACCTGCTTGTGAAAACTGCTGTAGCAATTTATCAACAGTTGTACCTATATCGCCGGCTAGTTTTTCAACATTTACTTCTGCCATAGTGTGTAATACCTCCGTTAATAAATTACTCGTCTGCAAACCAACAAATGTTTCGTGCAGCCATAATCAGTTCACCCGCTTTTTCAGATGAAAGTTCTGTGATATCAACTAATTCGTCAATACCTTGCTCTGCCAAGTCTTCAAGTGTAACAACACCTTTACTTGCCATAACAAATGCTAAGTGACGCTCTAAGCCTTCAAGCGCAAGTAAGTCTTCAGCTGGCTCTGCGCCATCTAAGCTTTCTTCCGTTTTAAGTGCTTTAGTTGTCAATGCATCTTTTGCGCGTGAACGCAATAAATCTACAGTCTCTTCATCAAGACCATCAATTTCTAAAAATTCAGACGCAGGTACATACGCCACTTCTTCAAGTGTCGAGAAACCTTCGTTAATAAGTAATGATGCAAACTCATCATCTATATCTAAATTTTCAGTGAATAAGTTAAGTAACTTATCAGATTCAGCTTCATTTTTAGTACGCATGTCTTCAACAGTCATTACGTTTAGTTCCCAGCCAGTTAATTGGCTTGCTAAACGAACATTCTGACCATTACGACCAATTGCTTGTGCTAGGTTATCGGCTTCTACAGCGATATCCATTGAGTGAGTGTCTTCATCCATTACGATTGAAGCAACTTCTGCTGGCGCCATTGCATTGATAACAAATTGTGCTGGGTTGTCATCGTAAAGTACGATATCAACACGTTCGCCACCAAGCTCAGACGATACAGCTTGAACTCGTGCGCCACGCATACCAACACATGCACCGATTGGATCAATGCGTTTGTCGTTAGATTTAACAGCAATTTTAGCGCGTGAACCTGGATCACGTGCAGCTGCACGTAACTCAATCATCTCTTCGCCAATTTCTGGCACCTCAATGCGGAATAATTCCATTAGCATTTCAGGTTTAGAGCGCGTTACAAATAATTGTGCACCGCGTGCTTCAGGTTTAACTTCATATAAAAGACCACGGATTCGATCACCCGGGCGGAAGTTTTCACGTGGCAACATGTCATCACGGTAAATTACCGCTTCTGCGTTGTTACCTAAATCAAGTACGATTGCATCGCGAGTTGCTTTTTTAACAACACCCGTTACCAGCTCGCCTTCTTGATCTTTGTATGCTTCAACAACTAAAGCGCGCTCAGCTTCACGTACTTTTTGTACGATAACTTGCTTAGCCATTTGTGTTGTAATACGGTCAAATTTGATTGAGTCAATTTGCTCTTCAACATAATCACCCATTTGCAAATCAGGTTCTTCAACCTGTGCTGCTTCTAGAGTGATTTCGCTGTATGGGTTCTCTAATGAACCATCTTCTAATACAGCGGCAATTTGCCAGCGACGGAACGTATCGTAATCACCGGTTTTACGGTCAATTGCTACACGTACTTCAATTTCGCCATCGTGTTTTTTCTTTGTCGCTGTCGCTAGAGCGAACTCTAGAGCTTCAAAAATCTTTTCTTTTGGAACCGCTTTCTCATTGGAAACGGCTTCAGCAACCAATAATATCTCTTTTGCCATGGGTAATGCCTCGCTTGCCCTATTCCTTCGCACTCGAATTTAAAACTTCGCGATTAAATTCGCACGTTCGATGTTACTAAGCATGATCAGATGCTCTGCACCATCGCTAGATAGTGTGATCATATCGCTGCTAACTGCTACTAAGTCGCCTTTAAAATTACGACGACCATCCTGTGGAAGTTTAGTACGCACGCGTACTTCCTCTCCTTGCGCCTGCTCGTAGTGATCTTGTTTGAATAATAGACGATCAACACCAGGAGACGATACTTCCAAATCATATTCATTTGTAATTGGGTCTTCGACGTCTAAAATCGCACTAATTTGGCGACTGGCATCCGCACAGTTATCAACTGAGATCCCATCCTCATGAGCAATATATACTCTTAAGGTAGAATGGCGACCCGCTTGTACAAATTCAAGACCATGCAACTCAAAGCCTAACATTTCTACCGCAGGCGTTAACATGGTTACTAAATCTTGTTCAAGTTTTGTCACGAAAATCCTCCATACAAACAAAAAAAGGGCTTATAGCCCTAAAATACTGAGTTTAAATTTTAATTTGATAGCAATTGCCACAAATCGTAAGGTGCAGATACAACAACGCCCCGAACCAAGCGGGGCGTCACACCAATAAAGCATAAAACTGTGTGGCCGAGGGCCAAGCTTGGTTGCGAGTCAGTAAACTGACCTAATTAAACTACATAGCCTAAAACGCAAAACGCGCATTACTTAGAATGCGCGATATAAATTAGTAAGGTAATACCTACTAGTAGAATTGGTTGCGGGAGCCGGATTTGAACCGACGACCTTCGGGTTATGAGCCCGACGAGCTACCAGACTGCTCCATCCCGCGCCAATAGATATCAAACCTTAAATTTAATATCGCTGTTAGCTGTTATACAACACGCTAAACAATGGCCGCTATTATAAGGATGTACAGGATAATTAGCAACTATAATACGCAATTAGTTTATAAAATTTGCAATTCGTCAAGATGCTAATTTAATGTATATGTAAGTAACATAAGTAATCAGCCAACTTTATAAAATTCCCATACTTGAGTCATAAAATGTAGTAGCTTATTATTTCAGGATAAAAATCAGATAAACTGAAGTTTAATAACTCTTAAAATACGTTTTAAAGGCTCACTAATTACCAGAAAGTAAATAGATATAACAAAAAGCCATACTTTCACACTAAAAAAACGTGCAGAATTTGAACTGCCCGCTATAATCAACATTATTCCTACTTGATAATAATAGTTATTACTCACTGCAACGAGATAAAAATGAATCAACAACAATCAGCATTATTAAATAACTTAACAATTATTAAGCCTAACTTTCATGCGTTTACGGCTAAATTTCATAGTAAATTAGCCCAATCTAGTATTGAGATGAATTACCCGACGGCCTTACAGTTTAACGAAAAGAGCTTTACCCTCTTTTGCGTATTAGAACGAATTGTTAAGCATTTAGATAAACCAGCATCGGTAGCTCCTTTTTTAGCTCACCATTTAATGTATCTAAAAAAAAGCGGCGCTTCACACAGTGACATTGCCCTTTTATCTAACGCTTTTTACGAAACCCTTGAAGAGCACCTTGGTAAGCATTTTACTACTGAGAGTCAGCTCGCTTGGAAAAAAGCGCTTAGATACTTTGAAAGCTTTGCAAGCAATGTTCTATTCAACGTTACCAATGTGGTTTCGTTACAACAAAGAATGCAGCAAAAGCAAAGTAATAAAATTTAGATATTCAATTTTTAGGGGGAGACTTAATTTACTTAATCTCCCCTTAATTAGACTCATTTTAACACCATGGTCAAAAACGCCTTGATATGCGGTTAAACTTTTTTGCCCTATTGCTAACAGCACACTGTATTGTGTTATTTACCGCCTATATTCGTTTTACTAATCTATTATTACACTCAAGAAACAAATAATCCCCAGCATTAAAAACAGCAAACTATTGTCGTTACGCACTTATTTACTCCTATTTGCTTGTTGTAAAATATTAAAACGATCGTTTAATTAGCTATGCCCGTATAAAAAAATTTGGCTTTACTATGACCCATCATAAAACACTTAGATTAATACTAGGCGATCAGCTAAACCCATCTCATTCATGGTATAAACAAAAAGACGACGACACGCTTTATCTCATCGCAGAATTAAAACAAGAAACCGACTACGTTAAGCATCACATTCAAAAACTATGTGCTTTTTTTAATGCTATGGAAAACTTTGCGACTGCATTAAAAACGGCAGGTTTTAATGTTTTGCATTTAACTCTTGACGATACCGCTGACGACAAAGATTTAATTGAATTACTCAAGCGAATTGCCGATAAATACCAATGCGAAACTATTGAATATCAATACCCTGATGAGTTTAGGCTTAAGTCTCAATTAGCTAAGTTTAAAAGTGATGGCTCATTTGATGTAATTGCCACAGATACTGAACATTTTTTATTACCGTTCACCGATATAAAAACACGCTTTACAAAAAACAAGCATGTAACAATGGAGCACTTCTATCGTGCTATGCGTAAGCAGTTTAATATATTAGTTGATGATACTAAGCCAACCGGTGGCAAATGGAATTTTGACAGTAATAATCGTAATAAATTTTCCAAAGCTGACTTAGCGTGTATACCAAAACCTAAGCTATTCAATAATGATGTTAAAAACATCATTTCTCGCTTAAATAAGCACAAGATCGTTTACTTTGGCGAAATAGCCGATCAGAGACTAGAGTGGCCAACAACGCGTAAACAAGCTATTGAATCTCTAGAATACTTTTGCGAGCATTTACTTAGTTGCTTTGGTCACTTTCAAGATGCGATGACAGATCAAAGTAAAAATAATACCAGCTTGTACCATAGCCGATTATCGTTTGCCCTGAACGCAAAAATACTCCACCCGTTATATGTAATCAAACGTGTAATAAGAGAATACGAACAAAGACCCAGTGAAATATCCCTCTCGCAAGTAGAGGGCTTTACTAGGCAAATATTAGGTTGGAGGGAATATGTACGTGCCATTTATTGGATTAACATGCCCGACTACGCTGTTAAAAATCAACTACAAGCCAAAAACACACTACCATCTTATTTTTGGAACAGCTCTACAAAAATGAATTGCCTAAGCCACTCATTAAAACAAAGCCTTGAAACCGCTTATGCCCACCATATTCAACGCCTAATGGTTATTGGAAACTTTTGCATGCTTACAGGAATAAACCCTGATGACGTAGATAACTGGTACCTAGGTGTTTATATCGATGCCATAGAGTGGGTAGAGATGCCCAACACCCGAGGAATGAGCCAGTTTGCCGATGATGGAATAATTGCGACTAAACCTTATGCTGCAAGCGGTAACTACATTAATAAGATGAGCGATTATTGCAAAAGCTGTCAGTACGATGTTAAACAAAAAGTAGGTGATAAAGCTTGCCCGCTAAATAGCCTGTACTGGCATTTCATGAATAAACACAGAGACAGGCTAGAGAAGAGCCCTCGTATTGGTATGGTATATAAAAACTGGGATAAACAAGAAAAAACACTCCAAGAACAAACGCTGCAACAAGCAACCTACTACCTTAATAATTTAGAAGCGCTGTAAACAAAAAAGCCGCCTCGAATGAGGCGGCTAAGTAATCAGGGGAATATGTACTTTAGAAGATTATTTACCTTCTATTAGATTGCTATTACCAATTTCAATTTTACGTGGTTTTAGCGCTTCAGGGATTTCACGTTCTAAGTCAATACTTAGTAAGCCATTGGCTAAATCTGCGCCAAGTACTTTTACATGATCTCCTAACTGGAATTTACGTTCAAAGTTACGCTCAGCAATACCTTGATGAATAAATTTACGCTCTGCGTTTTCATCTTTATTTGCTTTAGTACCTGTAACTTTTAATGTGTTATTTTCTGACTCAATGGTTAATTCGTTATCGCTAAAACCGGCAACGGCCATAGTGATTCTGTATTTGTCTTTATCGAGTGCTTCTATGTTGTAAGGAGGAAAACTTGGCTGCTTATCTGTATTAGCTGCCGCATCCATAAGTGATGCTAAATGTTCGAAGCCGATAAATGAACGATAAAGTGGTGATAAGTCTACTGTACGCATAATAATATCCTCATATTTAAGCGATATTTTGCATGTGCTTTTCTATTGAACAAGCTCAAGCAAAGTTTAATTAATAATATAAATTTCAATTATTTAAGTTTAATTTAGGACCCATCAGGCGTCCTACTTAACTATATATGGACGGTAAAATTGTTTTCAAGAGATTAATTTTAAAAAAATTAAAAATAAATAAAAAAAGGCACTAAAAAGTGCCTTTTGAAACCATGAAAATGAATGTTATTTAATAAATGTGCCTCGGATTGGATAGTCGTTTTCTCTAGAAAACTTAATTCCACCTAGCAGTTGCTCTAAATCAGGACGAACAAATGGGCTATTTGATATATCGACCATTTGAAGCTGATTTTTTTCATTAAGTACAAAAATGCCTGGCTCAGCAAATGGATGATCAGTTTCTGCATCACTGCGAGGCTCGCTGATATGTAGCCCTAAATCGGTCATTTGTTCGATTGTTAAACCATAGTAAATTGGGAAGTTAACATCTATTTTTTCAAGATGTTTATCAAGCTGCTCATGGCTATCACCACTTACCGCAACCACTTCAACACCAGCATCTTTAAAGTCTTTATGAACTTTAGCAAGCTCGTTAAGTTGCGCAGTACATTTAGGGCAGTGCTGGCCTCGATAAACAACAATCATTTTCCAGGGAGAGTCACTTACTCTATCAACTAAATCTACCTTGTTCTCATCAACATCACTCACGACTAGTGATGGCATAATATCCGCAGGTTTTAAACTAGTTTTAGTCATTGCGATCTCCTTTTACTGTGTCAGATTAAAAATTAATTTGCTCTTACCCATAAAGCTTAGGGTAACTTTTATTAATTCAACCTGAAAAGTGTAATTAAAAATCGATTATAACTTTAAGACCATCCTTTTATTTTTCTATAAATGGTAGATGCACTAACCCCTAAATAAGCAGCAGCAAGAGGAATATTGTCTTCACAGCTTTTAATTGCATTTTCAATCGCCCTTTTTTCAACTTGCCACAAAGGTTCTATATCATGAACAGACATAGGCGATAGTTGAACACTCTGCTCATTTGTATTGTGAACTGACTTAGCGGATATCGAGTGCTTCACAGCGCCTAATCCAAATGAGCTTGGTAGCATGTCTTTTTCAATTACATCGCCATGATTAATAACAACGGTGTTTTCAATTACATTTTGTAGTTCGCGAATATTTCCTGGCCAATCGTAATTACAAAAAAGCGCCTTAACTTCATCAGAAAAACCAGTGAAATGCTTTGCATTACTATCGCTTTTTTGTTTCAAAATATACTCAGCAAGCAGTAATATATCGCCTGCGCGTTCTCTTAAAGGGGGGAGCTTTACGGGGATAACATTTAAACGGTAATATAAATCTTCTCTAAAACGCCCTTCTGCAACCTCTATGATTGGGTTTCTGTTTGTTGCACAGACTAAACGAACATCGCTGTGTAATACTTCACTACTACCCACCTTACTAAAAATGCCTGTTTGTAAAAAGCGTAATAACTTTGCTTGTAAGTTAAGTTCCATTTCACATAATTCATCTAAAAATAAGGTACCGCCGTTGGCCACTTCAACAGCCCCTTTTCGATCGCTTAATGCCCCACTAAACGCACCTTTAACATGACCAAAAAATTCTGATTCAAATAGCTCAGCAGGAATAGCTGCACAGTTTATGGCAATAAATGGTCCTGTATTTCTCGGGCTTGTATCATGAAGGGTTTGTGCGCAAACTTCTTTACCGGTTCCACTTTCACCTGTAATAAATACACACGCTTTGCTTCTAGCTGCACTATCAAGTAATCTAAAAACGGTTTTCATTGCCAGAGATTCACCAACAAAATCTTGATTTTTATCCCTGTTTTTAACCAATGGTTGAACTTTAACTTGCTCTTTTGGCGTCAAGGCACTTTCTACTGAACTAATGAGTCGTTGACTTGTAAAAGGTTTTTCTAAAAAATCAAAACCGCCTAAACGCATTGCTTCCACTGCAATATCAATAGAGCTGTTTGAGGTGATCATGACTACATTAGCAGGATTTTTCTGCTTATTTACAAATTGTAATACCTCAAGCCCACTTATATCTGGCAAGCATACGTCTTGTACTATGACGGCTGGCATTTTTTCTTTAATACCTACTAAAGCAGAGTACCCATCTGTAAAGTGTTTGCATTGGAAACCAGCCTGCTCAAGCTGACTTGCATATAAAGCACCACTAGCAATGCTATCTTCAACAATATAAACAAGACCTTTATCAATTATATCTGACACGGCTTTCTCCTAGATAGCTATACTATTACTCATTATTTGATACGCATCTCGGGTTTTATCCAAGTTGTGTTTAATAACAAGCGCTGCGTGCAAGTTTTCTTGTGTAGTTGACGGTGGCGAATCGTGTAATTGTGTTGCTAACGCGGCTAAAGCAGATGCACCATATAAAGCTGCTGAATTTTTTAAGACATGCATTACTTCTTTAATTTTTATAGTATCTTCACTACTAATTGCCGTATCTAATTGGTTAGCCATAGTAACTAATTCATCAATAAATAATTTAATTAAACGAGCTAACACGGTTGTCCCAACATCCTTTTCGAGTTGAGTTAATACATTTAGCTCGGTAATACTTTTATCGACAAACTGCTCTGATATGGGCATAGATAACCTTTGTGTAAGTTAAAACTTCGTACACTAATAAAATGTAAGAGTTGTAATTTAAGAGTAATTTGTTTTTTGCATTTTGCAAATCAAAATGAATATAAACATTTACAAAGCCCAAGTATCAATACTTTTAGTTAACGTTTGCGGCTTATCTAGCAGGTATCCCTGAGCTATATCGCAACCAAGTTGTTCTAATATTTGTAATTGCTCATTCTCTTCAATACCCTCTGCTACCGTTTGTAAACCCAATCGTTGAGCCATCGCAATAATTGCGCTACATAACGTAAAGTCTTCATTATTAGTTGCAATACCACTTACAAAACTGCGATCAATTTTTAAACCATCAATATCAAATTGACGAAGTAAACCTAAAGAGGCATACCCAGTACCAAAATCATCAATCCACACCTTTACGCCTTCTTTATGGAAGTTTTCAAACGCCTTAGCTATTTTATCAGGACTATGAATGAGCGCTGTTTCCGTTAATTCGACTTTAATAGCCTGTGGTGGTATTTGGTGCTTTTCTAGCAAAGACATTACTTTTGAAAACACATCACCATCTAAGATTTGTACCGGTGAAATATTTAACGAAACAGCTATATCTGTCATACCAAACTGCCGCATATGTTTTAAATCAGACAAACATTGCTCAAAAATCCAGTCACCTAATTCTAAAATCATTCCCGATTGCTCTACATGAGGGATAAACTCATCAGGGCCAACAATGCCAAAGCGCGGTGATTGGCACCTTACTAGCGACTCAAAGCCGACCAGCTTTCCAGATCCCAATGATACAAGCGGTTGATAAACCATTTTAAAATAATTATTTTGCATTGAATCGGACATGATCCTCTCTAACTCATGCCATCTTGCTAGATTGACTGGTTTTTCCGATTCTAGGTATTTAAACGCACTCATGATTTTGCTCCGGTTTCACTCTTAGTGACTTATTATATAAAGAGCAATTTACAGGCCATTTTAAATACAAAAAAACAGAAATAAAAACCAATATATTCAGGTGGTTAAATTAGAATATTAAATGGGTTTACTTCTCCCATTTCATTCGCATTTTGCAATTCAGTTTGCAATGCAGCTAAATTGGCAAGTGAGCGCTTAATCGAGCTTATAAAACACAGATAAGCCAGTTAATAGATACTGACCAAAGCTAATATTAGCAGTTGTATATGAGAAAAGAGAAAGCTTTGATAAAACCCTGTTTAGGTTAAGCACCATCTAAATTTAAGAGAATATAAATAATTTTATGAGGAGGGATAAAAAATTAAATTGGTGGTAGGAACATAAAAAAACGCAGGCAACTATAAATAGTTACCTGCGCAAAAGTCTCTAGTTTGAAAGAGTGTCGTTATTTTCGTTTTTAGAAGCAGTTACATGTTGTGCATAGTTGGTATTTTGCGAGTCAAACGTATTACTCATCAACTGCGCGTTTTCAACATCAGCCTGTGTAAAAGTAATTGGCTGAATATCTGCCAACGGTTCAATCGAATCGCTACCTCGTAAAACTGTTATACCTATTACTAAAGTGGCAACAAGCAAAATTGACAAAACCATAATTTCAGGTGTTAGTACCCAATTGTTACCTTTAGGCTGTTGTTTGGCTTTTGTGTTTGTTTGCATATTGCACCCCTTAAAAATTTAACTAAATTCGTCTTGATTTGATATTTAATATATTGCGAAAGTCGTGCCAACCAGATAACAACTTTACAAAAAAGTAAAAACCTTACAAAATCATGTCGTTAAAATAAATTAAAGGTATGATTGAGTATTTAAATAAAGTTCATAACATTTTATTTTTATTTTGAATTGCAATTTGCGAATCAAATTAAAAAAACACACTAAAAACACTCATTAATTACTAAAAAATAAATTTAACTTACTCCTAAAATACTAGGTTAATTTCTCCGTTTATCAAGTTTTATGCAACACAAACTCACTTTTTATATTGTCTGTTGATCTTTGCGGATTAAAATTCGTTCAAACTACAGGCGGTTTAATCGCGGCGCGAGGTTTATAACCTAGCGGGCTCGGTAACTGCTCCTGCGTTATCCTACTGACTTACATCGATGTAAGACCGAGCAAAGCTTCCGCGTTCTGCTCCCCCCCCCTTACCTACATCCATGTTGGCAACAAAGAGTAAATAGCCCCTAGGAAGATCCCTTTGGGCAGCGCCTGTTTGGCATTAATGCTACGTTATCGCCCATTTATGGAAAATAACCACACTGCATAGGCTCAACTTTGCCTAAATACCAAACACACTGCTACAAATTTAACCCTAAACATTTAACAAACCCTAGCCTTCATTGCTCAACTCAGCTTTTCCCACACTTGCGCTAAACGAGAGAGCTTTAAATGTTTAGATTCAATAACCTGCTCTGGGGCATATTTATCAAGTAATAAATAAAGTGTCTCACTTACAATTGGCTTAGCTAAATAGTCATTCATCCCCGCGTCTATAAATCGCTCTTTATCACCATGAATCGCATTTGCAGTGAGTGCTATTATGGGGGTGGCTATACCTAACTTTCTGATTGCTTTAGTTGCAGAAATCCCATCGAGTATTGGCATTTGGATATCCATAAAAATAATATCAATTTCATCGTTTTGCGCCTTTATTATTGCCTCTTGACCATCACTAACAATATGTACACGGCAACCTTTTTGTTCTAAAAACTGTCGAATTACAACTTGATTATTCGTATTATCTTCAGCAACTAATACCTTGGTTCCGCTTAACTGAGTTAACCCTAAGGGGCTTTCTAAAGTTTCTTTTTGCTCACGATTGGTAAATATAATATCCAAATGAAACAGCTGCTCTTCTAATAAACTAATTGCCCGTAGTACATGCGATACTTTATAAGGGCCATTTAACCTAAGCTCTCTGTCGTTAATATTTTGCGGTAATAAGCTTTTACCTAGCAAATCTAGGATGAGTAAACACGGTGAATTAAGGGAGTTGTATGTATTTATACGCTCGCGTGTTTGGGCTAACATTTGAGGATCAGTTAGTACAATTGCATCAGGAAAACTATCGTACTTGGGTATATCTGGGGATACTTCGTAATGTTCAAAAGTGATAGAAAACCGAGTGAGCGTATGCTCCAAGGCTGTTTTTAGAATTTCGTGACTTCCTACTATCCATACTTTTGGCTTTTTACTTCGTGCTGCAAACCCTTCTCTTAAAATTGAGTCAGTTGTGTCTATTTGCAGCGGGTAATTAACTATAAACTCGCTTCCTTTATTAAACTCAGAACTAACCGAAATATCTCCACCTACCACATCACAAATTTGCCTACATATCGCAAGCCCTAAGCCACTACCACCATGCTTTCGAGTAATTGAATTATCGGATTGAATAAAAGGCATAAACATACTGTCAATTTTATTTTTTGCAATTCCCATACCCGTGTCTTTTACAGATATATAAAGGTTTAAATTATTACCTTCAATATGAGTGCACTTAACAGTAACCGTTATTACACCATGTTGAGTGAACTTAATCGCATTGGCTAATAAATTTATGACTATTTGTCTTATACGGGCATGATCACCAATTACTTGAGCTGGTACATCAGGATAAAAATCAAAAATAACCTCAAGCCCTTTTTGTAAAGCGCTTTGGGAAATTATATCTATTGCTTCTTCAATACACGTATCAATACTAAATGGCTGATTATTTAGTGTTATGGCTTGTGCTTCAAAACGTGAGTACGTTAATACATCGTCCAATACACTTAATAGCGCGTCAGAACTTGTTTTAATCATTTGTGTATAGCGCATTTGTTCAGAAGTTAAACCGGTATGATGCAAAATATCTGCAGATCCAATCACAGCATTTAATGGCGTGCGAATTTCATGGCTAATATTTGCCATGAATCGGCTTTTTGACTCAGCTAGGGTTTCTGCCTGATGTTTAGCCTCAAGTAATATTTGCTCGCTTTCAATACGCTCTTGTATATCCACAAGTGTCGCAGCAATTGATGATAAATCACTTTCGTAGCCACCAACAATTGGAGTAAGTGTAATTTCGACCCAGTTATTTATACCTTGTGCATTAATTAAACGTATATCAAAGCGACGAATGTCACGCTTACCTTGTTTATAATCAAGTAAAGTGCTACTAATTTTTTCTACATCTTCTTTTGCTATAAACTTAATTATAGGTAAGCCAAGGCTCTCATCTACCTTGCTGTGTAGAACTCGCTGCCATGCTTGATTTATAAATAATAGATTGCCAAATGTATCAAGGCGTAAAACAATATCAGGGATATTATCAACGACAGAGTGATAATTATATTCTATCTCTGCCATTGCTTGTTCGGCTTTAACTCGCTGCGTAATATTAGTTTCTATAGCGATAAAGTGCTTTACTTGGCCTTCATCATCTCGCACTGGGTTTGCATCAATAGCAACCCAATAAATATTACCGTTTTTATCGTAATTTGTAGTTTCAACTTGAAAAGGAAGTCCATTTTTTACGGCATGAGACATGACCTTACGGCTTTTTTCACATGTTTTTGGCCCTTGCAGTAATTGACCAGGACTGGTGCCTATAACCTCATCACAGGCGTAACCTGTAAGTACTTCAAAACTATTGTTAACCCACTCAATTACGCCAAATTTATCTGTAATTATCACTAAGTTATTTGTATGGCTCGCAACAAGCGATAAGCGTTTTACATATTTTTGCTGTTGTGTAAGCAAAAGTTGTGAGTCTTTATGACGTTGAATGTCATAGAGTGAACCTATAAAACCGCTTTTTTCATCATAAACTAGCCTCAACTCAAACCAGTTTAAGAGTCCGTGACTATTTTTTATTTGTATTTCTACACTAGGAGTCTGCTTTCCTTCAAGCAAACAACAACTGTATGCAACAAAATGCATAATATCATCGCAATTCATTAACTTAGTAATATTAGAACCAATTAATGAATCGCTTGAGTAACCTAGTTTCTTCTCCCATGCTTCGTTAATATAGGTAAGATTTAAATGTTTATCACACTCAAAAATACATTCATCTAAAATAGCTAATAGCTTTGCTTGACGTCGATTACTATTGGAGAGCTTTTCGACCAATGCATATTGGATTTGCACTTGTAGTTCATCGTTGTTATCCATGCTCTCTCCAATGCTTAATAAAAGTTTTACTATCACAAACTCGCGCATAAAGAGGAAAAACCTCTTCACAGTAAAAAGTTTGTTCAAAAGGAGTGCGACTCGATGTGCAGTCACTTAAAATAGTGACGTTAAAACCAAGTTCAACAGCCGTACGCGCAGTTGAGTCAATACAAATAGAAGTCACCGTACCGGCTAAAATTACATTAGTGACACCATGTTCTTTGAGCTTTTGCGCTAGAGCAGTATGTGTAAAAGCATTTAAACCTCTTTTCCCAGGCACCACTTCTATAACATTGCTAAAAAAATCTAGCTGCTCAATGGTTTGAGCGCCGTACGAACCTGCTTTAAATGCGCCCACATCTGCAATAGCTTTTAATATGCCAATCGGATTTTTAAGCTCACTGTAGTTTTGTGTAAAATGAATGGGTGTATTAACAACTAACGCAAATTGCTCTGCACAGACGGTCAATAAAGAGAGTGTATTTTCTACCACGCCAGTAATTCTTGACGACTCTTCAACCACGTCATACAAAATACCTTTTGGTGAAAAGTAATCATTTTGAAAACCAATCAAAATAAGCGCTGTTTTAGAAAAGTCATGCATCATTGCCATCTTATTAACCAATTTAAGACGCTAATTGCCAAGGTTTAATAAACTTTTCGAGCACTGCTTTGGTCACTGGTTTTTGTAAATAGTGCGTAATACCTTTTTCAAATAACTCAGCTATCTGCTCATCCCCTGTTAGCCCCGTTAAAATAACTTTGGGTGTATTATTATTAGGGGTATTTTGACGCACTAATTGCTGTGCTACGTCACTGCCAAACATTCCTGGCATGCGCTCATCTAAGAGCAGTAAATCAAATGGTTCATTTTGAGCAAGCGTTAAGGCACTAGCACCATTTTCTGCACATGTTACTAAGCAGCCCAGCATTTCGAGCATCACTTTTGTTGCAATTTGGCTTGGTAAGCTATCATCCGCCACTAATACAGATAAACGTGTTTGCGTATGAAATGTTGTTAAAATAGTAATTAGGTCAGTATCAAAAAATGGCCAACCTAATATTTTTTTAGATAGTTTATTCTCTTGGCTCAGCTCACTAATGTCGCTAATAGTGCATAACTTTATGTGTCTATTTATGCTGTCACCAATTAGTTTATCAGTTAGCGCATCACCACTAAGGTGACGTAAATCTTCAATCTGTACCGTTTCCTTAAAAGTGCTATTGAATAATTTAAAATTTAAGCCAAAGCGCTCATGGGTATTATCCGATGTTATTAAACAACTTTTAAATAACGCCTCACAATCAGTTAGAACGTCTATATTTTGGCTAATATCAAGTGCCAAACTAACAGACTCTTTTGTTGCTAAAAGCCCATGAAAATCCAGCGTGCTTACTTGCTCAGAATCATCAATCTGGTAATGAAGACTAACCCCTTGTATATTTGCTTCTAGGTTAAGTAAAAAGCTCTGCTTAACAGATGCTAGCGCTGGAATCAGAAATTCCTCGCATTGCGCAATCATTTGCTCAAGAGGAATTTGCAAACAAACGTAGTTACATTGCAACTTGTTAATTAAAGTAACTGAAAAAATTCGATTTTGGGTTTCACAATATTTACCGATTACCCCTTGGATAATTTCTAACACGTGACTATTAATATTCATAAAGTATTCTCGTTAACCCAATGTATACCTCTTAATCATCAAGTTATGTGCCACAAATTAATTCTTGTAAACACACTTGCATTCATATACTTAAGTATTAGTCAGACAACGCTTTAGTTTCTCATTCGCATTTTGCAAATCATATTGCTGTGCAATATATGATTTATGGTTTTTATTAGAATGGTGTAATCGATTTTTTTTGCTTTAAATAATTTTTCAATCATTTAAACTGATTTTAATCAAATTGAGGAGAAAGCTATGTTAACTGTAATTTTTGGCCGTGAAGGTTGTCCATATTGTGTTCGTGCAAAAGATGTTGCGGAGCAACTATCAAATGAAAGTGATGACTTTAAATTTCGTTACATCGATATAATTAAAGAAGGCATTAGTAAGGCCGATCTTGAAAAGTCAGCTGGTAAACCTTGCCCTACCGTTCCACAAATTTTTGTGGATCAAAATCACATCGGTGGATTTACAGAATTTGAAGCTTACGCAAAAGAAAACCTAGGCTTGTACAAATAAGCGTTGTATTAAATATGTTAACCAGTTTAATAAACCCCAAATTAAACTGGTTAAATTTCGACCAACATCAAACACATAGAAATTAGTTTCAATTTATACAAGCATTTGCCTCGCGAATCCTATATAATGCGCGCCTCTTTAAATTCGTTGAGGCGTATTAATGTCAGAACCAGTCACGTTTGAATCTCTAAATCTTTCTCCTGCAATTTTGAAGGCAGTTGAAGAGTTGGGTTACAAGACACCATCTGAAATCCAAGCTCAATGTATACCGTTATTGCTAGAAAGAAAGGACGTACTGGGACTAGCTCAAACGGGTACAGGTAAAACCGCAGCATTTGCACTGCCATTACTAAATAATATTGACCCGTCTGTGAAACAGCCACAGATCCTTGTACTCACACCAACACGTGAGCTTGCGATCCAAGTTGCTGAGGCATTCGAACAATATGCTAAACATGTTCGTGGTATTGAAGTATTGGCACTATATGGTGGCCAAAGCTACAGTATCCAATTAAGCGCACTTCGTCGTGGCGCTCAGGTTATTGTTGCAACTCCAGGTCGTTTAATCGATCACATTAACCGTGGCACTATCAAGTTTGATGCTCTACAAGCACTTGTACTTGATGAAGCCGATGAAATGTTACGTATGGGCTTTATCGATGATGTAGAAAACATCATGGAAAAAACACCGCGCGAAAAGCAAACATGTCTTTTCTCTGCGACTATGCCTAAGCAAATTCAAAACATCAGCAGCAAATATATGAACAATCCTGAACAGGTTCATATTTCTGCGCGTAACTCTACAGTATCATCTGTTGAGCAAGTGTTTTGGAATGCAAGCGTACATAAAAATAAAGCAATTGTTCGCTTCTTAGAAGCTGAGCAATATGAAGGTGCTATTGTTTTCGTTCGTACACGTAACGATACAGTACAACTTGCTGAGTTATTAGAGCGCGAAGGTTTCTCTGCTGCTCCACTTAACGGTGACATGAACCAGCAAGCACGTGAACGCACTGTAGATCGCTTAAAAAGTGGCATGCTAAACATCGTTATTGCAACAGATGTAGCAGCTCGTGGTCTAGATGTTGACCGTTTAAGCTTAGTTATCAACTACGATATCCCACAAGATTCTGAAGCCTACGTTCACCGTATCGGCCGTACAGGTCGTGCTGGTCGTACTGGTAAAGCAATCTTATTCGTAAAACATAACGAACGTTATTTACTTAAAAATATCATTCGTCATACGAAGTCTGAAATTGCTCAAGTTGAATTACCTACAGCAAAAATTGTTGAAGAAAAACGTATCGAAGCGTTACAAGCAAAATTAACTATTGCGCTTGAAAACAAAGACATCACGTTCTTCAATGAAGTAGCTACTAACATGGCTGAAAAACTTGATCTTCCTCTTGAAAGCTTAGCGGGTGCGTTACTGTGTTTAGCACAGCAACAGTCGCCAATTAAAGTTGAAGAAGTTAAGATTCAACCTCGTGAACGTAACGAGCGTAACGACCGCAATTCACGCAACGATCGTGGTGACCGTGGACGTCGTAACGAACGTGGCGGCGAACGTGGTGGTGAACGCGCTGAGCGTAAACCTCGCGAACGTAACAGCCGTGATGCAGGTCCTATGGATACTTACCGTATCGAAGTAGGTCGTGAACATGGTGTTCAGGTTAAAAATATTGTTGGCGCTATCGCTAACGAAGCTGACATTTCAAGCAAGTTTATTGGTGATATTCGTCTACACGACAATCACAGCACGGTTCAATTACCGCAAAACATGCCTAAAGATGTACTTGATCACTTCCAAAAAGTGTTTATTTGTAAACGCCCTATGGGCTTAACAATTACAACTGATCAAGGTCCTGCTGAACCACGTGGCGAACGCTCTGAGCGTCCAGCTGGTGATAAGAAACGCAGCTTTAATAAAGATGACGGCGCACGCGGTGATAAGCGCAGCGGTCCTCGTAAAGAACGTCGCCCTGTAAGCTTCACAGCTAAATAAGCAACGACTCTTTAATAAAAAAACCTTGCCACGAAAGTGACAAGGTTTTTTTGTGTCTGGAGCTTGAAGGTAATAGGTTCAAGATGAAAGACTTGAGCAACTCGCGTTAAATTTTTAACTACATATTAAACTTAAGAAATTAACCGTAAAATATAATTTAGCTTTTATTAAAAATAACTCTTTAAAAAGAAATTCAAATTTTATGCGTTTGTAATTATTAGCTTCTATCTAGGCTGATTTCTCAATACTTCTGTTATAAAACACTCATGTCGGAAATCGTCAGCGGTATATTTATCTCTATTAACATTAGAAATCGAACTATATTTAATCCATAGATTTAAAATATCGACTAAGGCACTTTGTCTTTTTTGAGAGAAATAAAAGCTACACTCAGATTCTCCATCGTCAAGAAAGCTAGTTTTGTAGTGGTCAACTAATTTTGGCCACAGTTTTAGAATCTTGGTATCTAACCTCAGATTCATTTGGTGCTAAACCTGCATTATAATGATGTGGTCTAACATTGTTGTAATATCCGTTGATATAA
>NZ_JACJDW010000019.1:0-89824 GCF_014163745.1 Pseudoalteromonas sp. SR44-2
TTTATTCACTTATTAGGTTTGTTTTTATCGTTTGTGGTAATTGAGCTAACACTCTAAAGTTTAGTTGTCGGCAACAAGTACGACTTAATTAATTAGGAATATAATCATGAAATTTACGCTTTTAAAAACCATCGCTCTTGGCTCATTATTAACTTGCTCAGCTGCTGCAATGGCTAAACAAGGTGATTATAAACTAATGGTTATTGAAGACTCTGTAACTGCAGCGCCTGCATTTGAAAAATCATTTAATAGCTGTGCTTTAAATGTTGAATCAAGAAACTACGAAGAAGCAGAAGCTATTTGTACACAAGCAATTGCATTGCTTAAGCAAAGCCATGGTCCGCGTTTAAAAGTACGTGAACTTACATCGTTTGCATTAAGTAACCGTGGTGTAGCACGTATTAAGGCTCAAAAAGACACTGCTGGTATTTCTGATTTATATGAAGCAGTTCAAATTTCTAAAAACTCACTTGTAACACATAACTTAACTCGCGCTAAAAAAGAGTTATCTTTATAAGAATGCTTGTATAAAGCGCCTATAATTTAGCGAGAGTGTAAAAGCCCATATTAGGTAGCACCTAATATGGGCTTTTTTGTATGTTTGAATAACCGTAGTTACCTATAAACACACTTCTTTTAATAAAACAGTTTTACTGAATAATAGTGTTTTTAAAGGTGATTTTTAGAGCCTTACGTTATTAATTTATATTGGTAAGTACTTGTTACCTAAAACATAGATCTATAAATATAGAAATATAGGTAAAAATATAGTTTTTTAGCATGATTTAACTGTGCAGTAAAACGGGATTGTTTTATTTAAGTTGTTGTTTTTAATTGATAATAAAACCTAATGTCTTTGACTTTAGTCTGTTTTTATTTGAAAATCGAAGTAATATATATTTTATAGCATTGACGCCACGTGGGTGCTAATCACTGTTTTGTGATGAATAGCTAGATATGACTTTTGTTTTAATTTTTAGTCCCACCTCAATATTACTAAAAATTAAACAGGGAATAGAGTAGTTATTAACTTGCGCAATAAAAATAAAAAGCGCAAATAAAGGGATTTAAAAATGCAATTTAAACTAAAAAAAATAGCTGCCTTGTTATTCGGGGTAGGTATTAGCGTTTCTGTATTTGCCGAAGATATAGAACTATACGTAAACCATAATGTTGAAACCGACGAAAACCCTCGTGTACTTATTATTTTTGATACTTCAGGAAGTATGAAGACTAAGTTGCCTAATGGTGGACCTAGAAAAATCGATGCTGGTATAAGCGCAATGAGTCAGTTAGTTACCGATAATAGCTCTATCGATTTTGGTTTGATGCGTTTTAAAAATGATAATGGCGGCTATATTATGGCTGGCCTTGGATCTCCCCATTCTACAATTCTAAGCCAAATTTACAATTTACCAGCAGCTGGTAGTACCCCAGTTACAGAAACCCTATGGGAAGCCTACTTGTATTTAACAGGTCAGAAAGTGTACTACGGGCAAAACTCAAATGAGCGCGATTTTTCTGCTGAAACTGGTTCTCTATACTACGACAATAACTCTCGATACATATCACCATTTACCCAAGCAGTTGGTGCCGACGTACGTTGTGATAACTCAATCAATTTAATTTTGATGACTGACGGTGATCCTCAAAATGATACTAACCGAAACAATGATATCAAATCATTATACAAATCTACTTTTGGCTCAAACCCTACTAAAACAAGTAGTAGTTATTTAGCCGCTTTAGCTCAGATAATACATGGTACAAGAGATGTAGAGGTGGATTTGTACGACACTACGCCAGAGGTTGCCGATACCGGACGCGTTTTTACTATCGGTTTTGGTAGTGGCATGAGTACAAATGGTAAAAAGTTATTAGAAAAAACCGCTTTATTGGGCGGCGGCGAGTACTTACATGCAGATACATCCACTGAACTTTCTGAAGCGCTTAATAATACAATATCGAAAATACGCGAAGTTAACGATAGTTTTTCATCCCCTACGGTAGCTAGTAATAATGTTGACCAAACACGTAGCCGAGAGTCAATTTACTTTGCGATGTTTTACCCAGAAACTGGCGCACGTTGGAGCGGGAATTTAAAAAAGCTTAAAGTGTCTGGTGCAAATATAGTCGATTCAACTGATAAAATAGCCCTTGATGAAAATGGGTTAATTGATGAGAAAGCGCGAACATTTTGGTTGCCAACTAATAAGCCTGCAGATGGGAATTTAGTAGCTCAGGGTGGCGTAAATTTACTTTTATCAACTTTAGACCCCGATAGCCGTAAAATTTATATAGATAAAACGGGCAGTATTATTGATTTTACTTTTGATAAAGTACAAACCATTTTAAATTTAGCGACAAGTACAGTTACCGATCTTGCTCCTGATTTGATTCCTAATATTGGGTTAACTTTACAGGAAAGTGATATTAGCTGGGCACGAGGAATTGATGTTGATAATGAAGACGGTGATAACTCATCAGTAGATCAACGAATCAATATTTTTGGCGACCCTTTGCATTCAAAGCCGGTATCTATAGATTACGGCGATGGAAGTATTCATATACTCGTTGGTACTAATGCCGGCTTTTTACATATGTTCGAAGACAAAGGCGATACTGTTGAAGAAAAGTGGGCTTTTACACCTGCTGCCTTATTAAAAAATATTCCTGCTTTGCGTAGTAATCTTGCAAATACAAAAGTGTATGGCATGGATGGGCCTATAAGTGTGTTCTTTAATAATAAAGGCTCAAATAGCGAAGGGTTAAATGATGGTGTTATTAGAGCAAGTGATAATGATGAAGTGTGGGCATTTGCAGGCATGCGCAGAGGCGGTAAAAATTACTACGCGCTTGATATAAGTGACCCCAACGAACCTAAAAAGCTATGGAATAAGCCTATTGTTGGTGGCTCAGAAGAATTTAAATATTTAGCGCAAACATGGTCTAAACCTCAAATTGCATACATTAAAGCTTTTGGTGAGGATCCATTGCTAATATTTGGCGCAGGCTACGATACAAACAAAGATAATGCGATTAGAACAACAGATGAAACCGGGCTGGGTATTTACATTGTTAATGCTAAAACTGGCGAAAAGGTATGGGCGCTGACTCCAGATGAACATGGTTTTACCGGTGAGCACAGTATTGCAGCGGATGTAACTACGCTTGACTCAGATTACGACGGGTATATTGACCGAATTTATGCAACCGATACTGGCGGTAATATTTGGCGAGTAGATATTCCTAGTGACGATGAAGATGATATTACTCATTTTAAACTTGCGGAGCTTGGCAGTACATTAGCATCGCAAGACAGACGTTTTTTTTATAAACCGTTAGTTGCGAGAACGCTTTTTAGTAAAGTCACTAAAACCAATTATGGTGGTGAAATGATCACGACGCGTTTAGATACCCCGTACGACGCAATAGTAATAGGTAGCGGAAATCGTTCAAACCCACTAGCTACTAATGAGCAAGATCAGTTGTATATGATCCGTGATGAAAATACCGTAACAAAAATATTTACTGAATTTCCAGCCCCAATAGTGCCAGATGATTTAATGAAAATGAATGAAGACCCATTCGGTAATGCACTTGATGACGTAAATAAATTTGTTGATCTTGAAGTTGATTTAGCGGAATTTAAAGGGTGGCGATATGAATTAGGGACAGGCGAAAAATCCCTTGCTGCAGCAACCGTCGTTGGTGGGGTTGCTTACTTTACTTCCTTTACGCCTGCATCTTCATCATCAACACAAAACCAATGTTCGTTAACGGGGGGCGGTGGTTCGCTTTATGCTTTTCATTTGCATTATGGAACAAAGGTTTATGACGATGTGAAATTTGCAACAAGTAATGATGTACCAGATACACCGCAGCTATTTTTTGGGGAAGGCCCGTCGTGTGCAGATAATGATGCAGATGGTAAGTGCGATTGGGATGACGAAACGGATGTAACGCAAGTTAGTCAGTTTTATTTAATAGGCCCTGGCATTGAGGGTTCTGATAAGCCAATAAAAGCGATTGAAATACTTGGACCAAATTTAAATATTGAAGATGGAAAAGTTAAGCTAGTAAATGGCGCTGAACCAATTGGTTTTGGCTTCAAAACTCAACAAATGTATATTTATAAACGCGAAGAAAACGATAGTAATTAATATTTAAAACTAAGCTCAAAAATAAGCTTAAAAATAAGTAGTTATAAAACGGCTGCCCTAATCAGGTGGCTTTTTTATTAATATAAACCTACTTTTCGATGCTCAGTATAATTTCAGCTTTAAATTTATTCGTGATTATTTAATCTGTTTTTTGCTTGGGTTTAATGTAAAATCATCGGCTTAACAAATTTGTATCAATTTTTACAAGTGTTATTACTGATAAATATTCTAACCAATTTAAGTAGATCTTATGATTATTTATATTATTGGGCTAAGTTTACTTGTTATTATTTTATGCGTTGCACTTTATGTAATTTACAGCAACGTACATAAAAGTCGGGTAAGAAAATCCAAGGAATACAACGTACTGTTTGATAAAGACACGATAGTTGATGAACTAATCACTCAACTAACAGAAAAAAATCAAACACAAGAAAACCAAGATAAAACAGCTAAAGGTAAAGAAGAAATCCTTGCAACATTTGTTGAGTTACATCGCTCTGGTAGCTTTTGCGCACATTTGAGTGAACAGGAAATTATTTACTTTGTTAAAAAGAAATTAAACATGGAGAGTAATATAAATGGATAGCGAAAAAGCAGTCCCAGCAGTAAAAAGTGACTCATTTATGAGTCGATTTGGTCGTCGTAATGTAATTATAGTGTCATCAATTGTTGTTGTATTGGCAGTAATAGCAACCCTTACATCGCAAGTTGTTTCGTGGAATGAAGCAGATGAGCGTTTAGTACATCAATCAGCTTTTACAGGTAACTTAACCGTAATAAATCAAGCCGGCCCTTACTTAAAAGCATTTGGTAGTACATCCGCTTATAAAAAAGTAATTTCGATTAACTTTACGGGCGATGCCGGTGCAACAGCAAGCGCAATTGTACCGCTAATACCAATTCGATTTTTAGATACCACAACAGGTGGCGCACGAGGTGTCTCTCGTTTTAGATTACCAGGCAATGTACCAGCAGCAGAGTCGGGTGCTCTACGTGGTTTACTTAAAATACACGAAGAGTTTGGTTCACAAGAAACATTAATATCTAATTTATTAATGCGTGCAACCACCGAAAATGTAAAAGCGTCGGCGCGAATGATGTCGGTAGAGCAACATTACTCTGGTGGTAATGGTCAATTAAGCCAAGATTTTGCTGATCAATTAACCAACGGTATTTTTGTTACTGAACAAATTATTAGTACGGGTGAGCGCGATAAATCTGACGATTTAGGTAATTTAAGTAAACAGCAACGTGTCACTATTAATATTAAAATGGACGATGAAGGTAATTCGCTACGCAACGCTCCTATTTTAGGCGCATATGGTATTACAGTCGTTGATGCCAGCATTATTGATATTGATTATGAGAGCAAAGTAAATGCTCGCCTTGAAGCCCAAAAGCAAGCAGCTGCTGATGAAGCACTAGCGCGTCAAAACCTTAAAAAAGCTGAGCAACAAGCACGTACCGAAGTGGCTTTAGGTGAACAAGCAATTGCTAAGCAACGTGCTGAATCTGAAAAGCTAAAAATTAAAGAGCAAATTGATGCTGAACGAATTAAGGCCAATGCCATTATTTCTGCACAGCAACGAGTGGCTGTAAAAGCGGAGCTTGCAAAAGAGCAAGAAGAGATTTTAAAGCAACAACGTTTAGAAGCATTAGGTATGGATGTTTTAGCTGAGGCTCGTTTAAGAGCTAAGTCTGCTGCACTTGATCCAAAGTATGTATTTGATGAAACCCTAAAAGCAGAAGTTAAAATTCAAACTGCTTTATTTACAAGCTTAGGTAATAGCCGTTTAGTGCCTGAGATTGTAATAGGCGCAGGCCAAGGCGAGCAAAGTAATGGCTCTGAGTTTATGCGCTTATTAGCCGCCGATGCAGCATTGAGTCTTAAAAAGCGTTTAGAAAAAGAGAAAAAATAAACGATTAGTTAAGTATTGTACGAACAATAAAAACGTTGGCTGACTTACATCGGCCAGCGTTTTTTATTGCGTAAATTTTGTTATTGTATGGTGCGGTTTAGCTTGTAAAAACAAGCTTTTTAAATTATGAAATAAAAGAGTGAGCAGTACTTATGGATTCCAGTAATCAGTTTATTTTAGATTTAGGGCAAGAGCATATTACCATTCAGCGACGATATGAAGCGCTGGGAGCGTTTAACGATTTTTTGATTGCTGTGTGGTTTTTAATTGGCAGTTTTTTCTTTTTAAATGACTCATTAATAGAGAGTGGCACATGGCTGTTTATAGCGGGCAGTGCTCAATTGCTCATAAAACCTGTTTTGAAATTGATCAGCTTAGTACATGTTAGTCGGGTGTTTCATTCAAATAAAACACCATAAATACGACTCATGATGAGTTCAGTTATTATGGCTAATAATTTACCAGTATAAGTTATTTAAATATCAAGGATAGAGCATTGAAAGTACTTAAGTGGATTGCAATTGGAATAGCTATTTTATTAATAGTAGGCTTACTAATTCCCGAAAAAATAATGATTCCGGTACAAGGTGCCACAAGTAAAGATTGGAACCATAACACGTTTTGGTACGAGCCTTGGGGTAGGTCGGGTGTGCACAAAGGAATTGATATTTTTGGCACAAAAAATACCCCCGTAGTTGCCTCAACAAGCGGTATTGTTATATTTGCAGGTGAGTTAAGCCGAGGTGGTAAAGTGGTTGCGGTGCTTGGGCCTAAATGGCGCGTGCATTATTTT
This sequence comes from Pseudoalteromonas sp. SR44-2, assembly GCF_014163745.1. NCBI lineage: Bacteria > Pseudomonadati > Pseudomonadota > Gammaproteobacteria > Alteromonadales > Pseudoalteromonadaceae > Pseudoalteromonas > Pseudoalteromonas sp. SR44-2. Next base: position 6,879 of record NZ_JACJDW010000019.1, read on the forward strand.
GCACATTTAAATGACTACTCGGTAAGTACAGGTGATGTAGTAAGCATAAACAGTCAAATTGGCTTACTGGGCGATACCGGAAATGCCGCAGGAAAACAGCCTCATGTGCATTATTCTATTTTATCGTTAGTGCCTATGCCGTGGCTTTTTACAACGCAAAACCAAGGGTGGAAGAAGATGTTTTTTTTGAGCCCACATAAAAAACTCACTGCTAAATAATAGTTTTAGCTGTTAAATCAAGATGTTTAACAGCTAGAATTAGTTAATAAGCAAGCGTGTATTTAAGCTAAAAATTAGCCTGCAACAGGTGTTTTACCCGCGCGAATATTTTTAATGCTTTTAATAAACATATAAATACAGGTAGTGATTAAACAGCCTGCTAAATAAAACACAATACCATTGGGTGCATCAGATAAATTTGCAGCAAGCATAGGGCCAAATACCGAACCAATACTGTAACTCAAAAGCATTACCTCAGTTGCTGAGACTATTTTTGCCATTGGTAATGAGTCGCACGCAAGTGTTATAGCAATCGGGTAAAGTGCAAAGCTGCATGCGCCTAGTATTAAGTAGCTTACTATTAATCCTGCTAAAGTGTTTGCTTGTAGTATACCCACAGCACCGGCTGCGCCTACTAAACAAAACATACCCATCAATAAGCTTTTTTCAAGCCGAGTAGATAAGTAACTCACAAGCGGCTGCACGACCATGCCGCCTAAAATAATAACCGCCATAAGTGTCCCTGTGTACTGAGTTTGATCAGCTTGTGCTGCAATATACACCGGCATTAAGCCGTAAATAGGGCCCAGTAATAAGCCCGATGCTAAGCATCCGAGCATAGCTGGGTGGCTTAGTGTTTTTATTTCTTTTAGTGGTAGTTTTTCAAGGTGCTGTTTTTCGGGCTGACCTTTAGTTATTAATAAAGGTGCCAAAATTGCTAAAAATAATAACGAGGCTACAAATAAATAAGGCGTTGAACCTTCGGTGCCAAGCGGCCCTATAGCAAGTTGACCTACGGCGCTGCCCCCATAAAGTGAGGTCATGTATAAACCCAAACGTTTAGCCCGCGACTTTGCTGTGTTGGTCATTAACAACCAAGACTCAACAACGACAAACACACCGGCAACAGCAACACCTGCTACAAATCGTGCAATTAACCAGTTAACGGTATTTGGCAGTGCAAGTTGTGCAAGCACGCTTGCTATTAATAAGCTTAAAAATAATATAAAGGCGAAGCGATGACCAATTTTTACCACAATGCGCTCTATTGTGGTTGCGCCAATAAGTAAGCCAAAGTAAAAAATGCTCGCAAGCCAAGGCGCTAGGTTTTCATCGAGTTTAAATGCGGGTAACGACAGCGGAATAAGGCTCATTAAAAAGCCTGATGCAATAGCAAAAAATGACAGCCCGATAACGGGTGCTAAAGGGTTATTAGAGGTGCTTGTGGCGGCTGATTCGGCCATTTGTGTTTATCGACTCTTGAAGGTAAATAACCACTGTTTTAAAGTTTGAGAGGTTACTTTAATAATAAAATTTGCGCGAATTTAGAGCCAAATTAAAAATAAGTAAAGTGATATTTTATTAAACAATATAAATAAACTTTAAAACGATCTATTTGGTAAATTATCGGATCTATTATGCTTTTTATTGTAGTTTTTTCGTGTGGATATTGTTTTATATTTGTGAGCATTTATGTCTGAATAGGGTTTTTTGAAATGCAAGCAGACAGGCACATATCGCATGCTGCACGTCACTTGTAAAGTTTACGCAGCAGCGCGTAGATCAATATTTAGATACGCAGTGGGTGCGTAACGAGTTACATAACTTAGATTTAAACTAGATTTAAATTCGGTTTAAAGTTAATTAATATCCGGTGTTGAGTCTCTTAAAATAAGCTTTGGCTGAAACACGTGCTTTACTGTTATGCCGCTTTTTTTGTAAATGTCTTTAAGCACTAAGTTAGCCGCAGCTCGGCCCATTTCGGGAACTGGGTTATCTATTGTAGTCAGTGTTGGGTAGAGATAATTGGTAAAAATTACGTTATCGAACCCAATAATGGCTAAATCTTTTGGCAGGTTAAAACCGTGTTCGCGGGCGTATTTCATAGCACCCGATGCCATTTCGTCATTGGCGCATACAAGCGCGGTTATTTGCGCTTTATTTTGAATAAAATGCCTTAAGCCGTCGCTTCCGCCGGTTTCTTTAAAGTCGCCTATGTAAAATAGCTTTTCGTCAAAGGTTAGGTTGTACTCTGCTAGGGCTTGTTTGTGACCTTTTAAACGGTTTGACGCGTCTTCTTTAAACTGCGGGCCTGCTATGTACGCAATGTTTTTATGGCCTTTGTTGATCATGGCTTTAGTGGCTAAGTAGCCGCCCATTACGTTGTCGAGGCTAATGCAGTTTTCTTCAATTTCTTTAACGTAGCGGCTCATTAAGTAAATCGGGGTTTTACCTTTACTTAACTCAATTAGGTACTCGTTTGATACAGCTTCTACGTGGGCAATAATAGCGTCGCAATTACGGCCTATTAAAAACTCAAAGCCGCTTTTTTCTTTTTTCTCGTCACTGTGCCCAGGCGTAATAATAACGTGTTTACCCGCTATACGAAGGTGCTCTTCAATGGCTGACATCATTTGACCAAAAAACGGACCATCCAACTCAGAAACTAAAATACCGACGCTGTTTGTAGTGCTAGATGCCAAAGAGCGTGCAATAGAACTTGGCTGATAGCCTAGCTCTTTCATTGCTTCTAATACCTTTTTTTTAGTTTTTTTGCTTACGTAGTCGTTGTCGTTAAGTACCCTTGAAACAGTTGATAAAGACACACCTGCCATTTCTGATACTTGATAAATTGTCGCCATTGATGTCCTAGCTTATATGTGTTTTTACTCGCGCTTTATAAAAATATAAAGCGCGAAGGGTCATTAAAAGTTAATTTACACATTACTGCGTCTAATTGCTAAGTCTTCTGTTATTTTTTGCGTCATCGCTGAGGTTAGTGGATAAATAAGCATCAATGCGGCGCCTAAAAAAGCAAATGCGGCAGGTATCCAGCTCATAAGTAACTGCATACCAGGTAAGGCTTGTGTAATTGTTAGCTCATCCATACCGTTATAGCCGTAGCCTGCAAGTACCACCAATACTAATGCACCGGCAAAACCACCACCTGTTTTTTGCACAAATGTACCCGCAGAATAAATAAGGCCTGTAGCGCGGCGTTTGTTTTTCCACTCTGAATAATCGGCTGAATCACCAAGCATACTAAAAAATAATGTTGGCATCATCGCGGCAAAAAATTCAGCAGCGCAACCAAAGGTAAATACAGCAACCAGGTTATCGCTAGGCACCCAGTAAAATGCAGTAGTGAGTATGCCACTTAGCATTAATGATGCAATAAATAGGTTTCGTTTACCCATAATTTCGGCCAGTTTACCTGTGGCAAGTGCGCCAAATATAGATACAACCAACAAAGCGATAAAGTATTGCCCAGCCATGAGTTCATTGGCTACGTGATACTTAAAGTAGTACGCAATTACACCGTATTTTATGCCATTAAACATCATGGTTAAAAAACCAATGCCGAGTAACACCAACCAAGGTTTGTTGGTCAGAAGATCAACCATGTCGCGCTGTGATCCCGTTAAGCTTTGCTTATCTTTATTGAGTAATTTTTTAATAACGAATGTCATTGCAGCCATAACAAGGGCAAAAAATACGCCGCTGTATAAATCGCGGTAATAAAAAAACAGGGTGGTAGCAAGCAAAGGTAGGATTATAAATGGCAGGCTTTTGGTTAAATCAAATAACTCTGATTTTAAATTCCCTTCATTTGAGGCATGCGGTGTTACACGCTCTTTGGTGGTCGCAAACGTTATAATCATTAAAATAATAAGTAAGCTGGCAAATAAGTACATAGTAAGCTGATAGCCTTTGGTGTTGTCGCCGCCACCAAAAAATGCCACTAGCTCAGGTAAAAAACCCATAACCAATAAGCCACCAGTAAACGCACCTGCAAACCTAAAACCAGAGAGCTTTGTGCGCTCTGTATCGTCTGGTGTCATTACGCCCATAAGTGCCGAGTAGGGCACATTACTTACGGTGTAAGCAAGCGTTAAACCTATATAAGTTACGTAGGCATAAATAAGTTTGTTGGTGGTGCTAAAGTCGGGTGTAGTAAAACACAACACCATAAACAAGCCCAAAAATGGTGCCGAGTAGAGTATCCATGGGCGAAATTTACCAAAGCGCGACTGCGTTCTATCGGCAATCATACCCATAATAATATCGGTTACGCCATCAGACAGCCTTACCACCAAAAACAACATGGCAGCAGCGGCTGCAGATATGCCAAATGTATCGGTGTAAAACACCGCTAAATAAGCAAGCGCGCCGCGCCATACTAAGTTAGCGCCGGCATCGCCCATGGCGTAACCGACTTTTTCGTATAAAGGGAGTTTGTTCACAGTGTGTGTTCTTATTGTTATAAGTCGATAAATTATCGGCTAGTTATTAGGTTACTGTACGCTTTACCGCTGGCTTTAACAGTTCGTTTTTGTGTATTGTAGTCTACGTGTACTATTCCAAAACGTTTTAAATATCCTTCAGCCCATTCAAAGTTATCCATTAGGCTCCACGCAAAGTAACCATCTACTTTTACGCCTTGCTCGGTTGCGTTATGCAGGGCATTTAAATGCTCGTGGTAATATTCAATACGGTCGTTATCTTTTACTTCACCGTCTTTAAATTCGTCAGCCATGGCTGCACCGTTTTCGGTAATATAAATAGGTGGTAGGGTGTATTTTTCGTTTAACGATACAAGTAATTCTGTAAGCGCTTTAGGGTAAATTTCCCAGCCAATATCGGTCATTGGCGCTTTATGTGGCAGCTCATAGTAAAAGTCGGAATCGCTTGCTTGATAATGCATGCGGGTATAAAAGTTAACCCCTAGGTAATCTAGCGGTTGAGCAATTATTTCCATGTCGCCATCTAAAATATCAGGGTGGTGGGCTTTAGGTAATTGCTTAATAATATCAGGGTATTTACCTTGCATTACAGGCTGCATGTACCATTGGTTTATATAGTCATCAGCAAATGCAGTGGCTTTTAAATCGTCTTCACTTTGGGTAACTGAGTAACAAGGCGTAAAGTTAAGTACAATACCGTTTAGTGTATTTGGGCTATTTTTAGCAAGTACTTGCATAGCCAAACCGTGACCCAGTAATAAGTGGTGCGCGGCTTTACGACCAAATTCGCGACCTAATATGCCAGGCGCATGTACGCCTATTTCGTAACCTAAGTAAGAGCTGCAAAACGGCTCGTTTAAGGTGGCGTAAGAGTGCACACGTTCCCCAAAAGCTTTGGTAATTAAATCTGTGTAATGTGCAAATTCGTAAGCGGTGTTACGGTTTAGCCAACCGCCTTCATCTTCAATATGTTGTGGTAAATCCCAGTGATACAGCGTTACAAAAGCTTTAATGTTACGGCGTTTTAATTCATCTAAAATGTCGGTATAAAACTTAACGCCTGTCGGGTTTAAGTGACCGCTTTTAGTCATTACACGCGGCCACGAAATAGAAAGTCTGTAAGCGTCTACACCTAATGATTCAATTAAGTTTATATCGTCTTTCCAGCGAGTGTAGTGCTCGCAAGCTACATCGCCATTTGAATTGTCGACTATTTTGCCTTCTTTACTGCAAAAGGTATCCCAAATACATGGCAAGCGATCAGCTGCGCCGCCTTCAATTTGAAATGAGGCCGTAGCTACACCATAAGTAAAATTTTTGGCTAAAAGTGGTGAGCCACTAGGTAAAGATAATTGTGTCATTAAGAGAAAACCTCTGCTTCTTTTTTGGTAAAGTTTGCTTTGTATAGAGCGTATATTAAATTCATTATTGGAAGCGCTTCCATATTTAATTTGATTAATCACTAAGTATGGTATTTAATAACTTTAAGGAAGCGCTTCCATATTTAGGTTAGTGGCTATTGTTAAACAGGTCAATAGTTAAATTTAAATAACAAATGGGCGCTCACAAAATCACACTGACACAACACAGGGCTATAAAAATGAAAAAAAGCTTAAACACTAACAGGTTACACATGCTTCCTATTTTAATAGGAGGATTGTGCGTTTTAAGTGGGTGTAATAAACAAGAGATTAACGCAAATAATAGCCAAGGCGCCGTAGCCAAAAAGGCTGAACATGAGCAAGGTAATTTATCACTTTGGCCAACCCTTAAAAGTAAGGTAGTTAAAACGCCCGAAATTGAAAATACAATTGCACAGTATTTAAAAACAATGACGCTTGAGCAAAAAGTAGCGCAAATGATCCAACCTGAAATTCGCGATATTAGTGTTGAAGATATGCGCAAATACGGTTTTGGTTCGTATTTAAATGGCGGTGGCTCGTTCCCGAATGCTAATAAGCATGCAACGCCTGCAGATTGGATAACACTTGCTGAGAGCATGTACCAAGCCTCGGTTGATGACTCAATTGATGGAAGTAAAATTCCAACCATGTGGGGCACTGATGCAGTACATGGCCATAATAATGTGATTGGGGCGACGTTATTTCCGCACAATATTGGTTTAGGTGCTGCTAATAACCCCGCATTAATTGAGCGCATTGCAGCAGCTACTGCAATAGAGGTAATGGCAACAGGCATAGATTGGGTGTTTGCACCGACTGTTGCGGTGGTGCGCGACGACCGATGGGGCAGAACGTACGAAGGCTACTCAGAAGACCCTGCAATTGTACGTGAGTATTCAGCCGCAATTGTAAACGGATTGCAAGGCAGAGCCGATGAAGACTTTTTAAGTGACAAACGCGTAATTAGTACCGTTAAGCACTTTTTAGGCGATGGCGGCACAGTAGATGGTGACGATCAAGGCGATAACATTGATAGCGAAGAGGTGTTATATAACATTCATGCGCAAGGTTATATAGGTGGCTTAACCGCAGGTAGTCAGTCGGTTATGGCATCGTTTAATAGCTGGAATGGTAAAAAAAATCACGGTAACAAATACTTACTTACCGATGTATTAAAAACAAAAATGGGTTTTGATGGCTTTGTTGTAGGAGATTGGAACGGACACGGACAAGTTGCAGGCTGTACAAATGAAAGTTGCCCACAGGCTGTTAATGCGGGGCTTGATATTTTTATGGCGCCAACGGGTGCTTGGAAGCCACTTTATGAAAATACAATTAAACAAGTAAAAGCGGGCACAATAACAATGGCGCGAATAGATGACGCCGTAGCACGTATTTTACGCGTTAAATTACGTGCAGGTTTATTTGATAAACCAAGTCCCACAAATCGAAAATATTCAGGTAAATTAAAACTAATAGGTGCGCCAGCACATCGCGATATTGCCCGCCAAGCGGTACAAGAGTCGTTAGTACTGCTTAAAAACAACAACCATTTATTACCGCTTAACCCATCAAGCAACATACTCATAGCAGGCGATGCGGCCGATAACATAGGCAAGCAATCGGGTGGTTGGAGTATTACGTGGCAGGGAACTAATAATCAAAATGCAGATTTCCCTGGGGCAACCTCTATTTATGCGGGGCTAAAAACGCAAATAGAGGCTGCTGGCGGTAACGCTATTTTAAGCCCAACGGGTGAATTTAATACCAAACCCGATGTAGCCATTGTTGTATTTGGTGAAGAACCATACGCAGAGGGACATGGCGATAAAGACAACCTTGAGTTTGAACGTAACAATAAGCGCTCTCTTAAAATATTAAAAACATTAAAGCAGCAAAATATACCGGTTGTTTCTGTGTTTATATCGGGCAGACCAATGTGGGTTAACAGCGAGCTTAACGCGTCAGATGCATTTGTAGCAGCATGGCTTCCTGGCACTGAAGGGCAAGGCATTGCTGATGTTTTATTAGCGGATGAAAATGGGAAGGTACAGTATGACTTTAAAGGTAAATTGTCGTTCTCGTGGCCTAAATCGCCACTACAAACCGCAGTAAATAAGGGCGATGCTAATTACTCACCATTATTACCCTATGGCTTTGGCTTAACGTATAAAGATGAAAGTACGCTTGCCAATAATCTAAATGAAGACTCAGGTGTTGATATTAGTAACCTTGCGCCGCTATCTATATTTAATGGCAGCTTTAAAACACCGTGGCGTTTGTTTTTAAATTCAAACAGCGAGCAGCACCAAGTAGCAAGTAATAGTGTAAAGCTTGGCGGTATTACTTATCGCACTGAAGACAAAGCGATTCAAGAAGATGCGATGCAATTTAATTTTGATGGCACAGCAGCCAGCTATATCGAAATTAATAGTAACTTTACCGAAGACAAAGTCGCCTACATTGAAGCAAATTCAGCCCTTAGCTTTAGCTATAAAGTAAACCAAATACCTAGCTCACAGACATACCTTGCAATGAAGTGCGAACAAGGCTGTGGCGGCGAGCTTGATATTACCCGTGATCTTGAAAATGCTGATTTAAATACATGGCAGACTATGAGTATAGATTTAACGTGTTTTGCTAAAAAGGGCGTTGATTTTGCCAGAGTAACCAGCCCTTTTATTATTAAAACGGCAGGCGAGCTTAACGTTTCAGTTGCAGATATTAGCTTTGAACCACAAGGGGCTGAAAGCGCCGTGGTTAAGTGTGAATAATAAAACGTAAAAGTTGTTGTGTGTACCCAAAGCCCTGAGGGCGTGTTGATCTTTGTGGATTGAAATTTGTTCAATCTAGGGGTAATTTAATCGCGGCGCGAGGTTTGTAACCTAGTGGGCTAAGTAAAAATCGAGCAACAAAGAGTAAATTGCCCCTAGGCAGAACCCTACGGGCAGCGCATGTTTGGCATTTATGCTACGTTATCGCCTATTTATGGGGAATAACCACACTACATAGGCTCTGCCTTGCCTAAAAACCAAACATACTGCTGCAAATTCAACCACCAAAGAACAACACGCCCTAATAAGGGCTTTTTTTTATGCTGGGCAATACTGCTCTAAAAACTCATGGTGGGGTGGTAATTGGCTGACGCGTTGCTCTATTTGTTGTTTAATACCGTGTAAAAAACGGGTGAGTTCTTCATCACTCATCATGCTGGCTATTAAGTGATGTTGATTAGGCTCAATACCTTGACCAAGCATAACTTGCACCCACGAGTCGACTCTAAAAATGTCGCCATCATCTAAAAATACACGGCCGGTTTGTTTAAACAAATCAATTTTATGCTGAAGTGTTTTTGGCACTTCCATGGCGCTACAGTGTTGCCAAAACTCACTGTCATCGCGATTAGTTACTTTGTAGTGCAGCACAATAAAGTCGCGAATATTTTCGATTTCGCTTTTAAGTTGTTTGTTGTATTCGTCAATGGCGTGATTGGTAATGCCATTAAACGGAAATAAACGCATAAAGCGAATAATACCCGACATAATTAAGTGAATGCTGGTGGACTCAAGTGGCTCTACAAAACCGCTAGCAAGGCCAAGCGCTAGGCAGTTTTTATTCCAGCCTTTTAAGCGGCGCCCTGTTTTAAATTTAATAATACGTGGCTCTGTAAGCGCCTCGCCCTCAATGTTACTTAATAAGAGCGCTTTGGCTTGCTCGTCATCCATATATTGGCTGCAATAAACTAATCCGTTGCCTACACGGTTTTGCAGCGGTATACGCCATTGCCAGCCGCTTTTGCGGGCAATAGATCGGGTAAGTGGTAATACGGTCTCGCTGGTTGATTTTGTTTGCACCGCAATGGCGCTATTACACGGTAGTAAATGCGACCAGTCTTCGTATCCAGTATGCAATGCTTGCTCTATTAATAAGCCTCTAAAGCCAGTGCAATCAATAAAAAAGTCGCCGTTAATGTGCTCGCCATTATTTAAAATCAATGATTCTATATGGCCCGTTTTAGGGTTTTTTACTACTTTTTGTATTTTACCTTCAATGCGTTTTACACCCAGTGGCTCTGAAAATTCACGTAAAAACTGCGCGTAACGCGTGGCATCCATATGGTAGGCATAGTTAATAGGGTTTTGCTGATTAAACGCAAACTTATCGGCTTTAGCCGCTTGCAGCTCGTAGCAGTAATCGCCAAATGGGTTGTTTATTCCAAGTGCTTTACCTTGCAGCCAAAAGTGATGAAATTCACCCGCCCAACATTCTTTGCCCGTTGCGCCAAATGAGTGAATATAATGCGTGTTTTCATCGCCCCAGTTTTCAAAGCTAATACCTAATTTAAAGCTGGCTTGAGTGGCTTTCATAAATGCTTGCTCGTTTATACCCAGCAATTTATGAAATGTACGAATAGGCGGAATTGTTGCTTCGCCAACACCTACAGTGCCAATATCGTCAGATTCAACAAGGGTTATGTTTATATTGTTACCAACTAGTTTAGCAAGTGCCGCTGCGGCCATCCAACCTGCAGTGCCGCCTCCAGCAATTACTACGTTTTTAACAGCGTTTGTTTTAGTCATTATGTGGCTGCCCATTATTTGATAAAAGATGATTTAAAAGCGCGCGATTACTTGGCAGTCCATTTAAGCACTGCGCTATTTTTTCGCGATTTTGCTGATAATAGTAATCCCCAGCGCGTGGGTCGTTAAATGTATTTTGTGCAGAGATTGTTTGTGTATTAAAGCCCATGCCATATAAAACGTATTGGTAACTGCTTGATGAAAACACTTCTTCGTTTTCAATAAAATCAAAGCGGCTAGGGGGCTGAAATTGCCAAAGTTTAAGTAAGTTTTGCAGGCGCTCGGGCGCGGTATTTAAATTACTAATATCTTGCCAATAAGGCGTGTCGTCGCGCTCGCTTAGCACATAATGAAGTTTTAAAAATTCAATAACGCGCTGCCAACGAGTGCTAAAACGCTCATTAAAACGCGTTTCAAGCTGGCTCATGTGAGTACGGTTTTGCGGTAGTTGCTCGCTTATCATGCTAATTGAAAGCTCAACCATAGCAAGAGCTGACGCTTCAAGTGGTTCTAAAAAGCCAGCTGACATACCCACGGCAACACAGTTTTTAATCCAAAATTTTTGCCTGTAACCAGGGCTGAATTTTAATACACGATAGGTAAGTTGCTCAGCTTGTTGCTCACTGGTACTTTTAGCTATGTAGCTTTTTAGTGTATTTGTTGCGCTTTCACCGCTTTGATATTTACTACTAAATACATAACCTGTGCCACGGCGTGTTGGCAGGGCTATATCCCAAATCCAGCCGTTACTTTGCGCTGTAGATAGCGTAGCAGAGGCAATTGGTTGATTGATGTGTGCATTAGGTATTTGCGCCGCAACAGCGCTGTTATTAAATAAAATATGATCTTGCGCTATAAACTCACTATTAAAATGATCACCAATTAAACGAGCACGAGAGCCTGAGCAATCTATAAATAAATCACCTGTTATATCGCCATTATTATTTGTTTTTAATGAAGCAATATAGCCATGTTCGTCGTTAATAACCTCGGTTACATCGTCAGTAATATGCGTAACATTTAGATTTTTAACACAGTGATTTTTTAAAAATTCAGCAAATTTACCTGCATCTAAATGATAGCCATAGTTGGTGACCGCTGCATATTCGGGTGTTTGTAATTGCTTTGGTGCAAGTGCTGCTTGGCATACAAAGCTTTGCATATTAACAACGTCGGCAAATTTTTGATCAGGTGCAATACGTTGCCAGCTGGCGTGTAAATTAGTGTGCTCGTAGCCTTGTGGATTCATAAAAGGGTGGTAGTAGTTTTCTCCTTCGCTGAGGTTGCGCCAATTTATAAATTTAGAACCTTGTTTAAATGACGCGTCGCACTGGGTTATAAAATCAATTTCTTTAATGCCAATGCGCTGCAGCGTGTTACGCATTGACGGCCATGTGCCTTCGCCCACACCCAATATAGGCACGTTTGCCGACTCCACTAACGTTACATTAAGGTGCGGGTGTTCGGCGGCTAATAAGCCTGCGCTTAGCCAGCCGGCAGTACCACCACCTAAAACGACTATTTTTGTTATTGGTTTGGTCATGAGTTAACACCCTAAAGTTGATAACAATTAAACTAGCATTAATACTGTTTTAAATACAAAAAAGCCGCTAGTAAAAACTAACGGCTTTACTTTGTATTACCTTTAGAAGTTGTAACGCATACCAATATTGTAACGTGCACCTAGCTGTTGTAGGTTCCACAATTGTGCTGACGTACGGCCATGTTCGCGGCTGTTTTGTTCAGTAATGTTAAGGCCTTCAACAAAAAACGATAGTTGTTCGCTGTAGTTGTACGCAACATTAAAGTCGATTTGATAATATTCTTCAGTAAAGCCAGGCTCGTTTACGTATCGAGCTGCGCTATTTAAAAACTTATCACGCCAGTTGTAAGCAATACGTGCTTGAAAATCATCGTTTTCGTACATTGCAATAAAGTTGGCTGTATCGCTTAAACCCACTAGTGCAAATTGTGTAGTAGTAGGGTCAGCGTTTACATCAAAGTCTATGTCGCCATTAACTGTGGTGTAGTTTGCTTGCACACCAAAACCGCTTTCACCAAAAAAGTGCTGAAAGGCAATTTCAAAACCATCAATAGTGGCATTTTTATTGTTGGTAGGTACTTGCGCTGTAAATTCTAGTAATGGATCGTCGCTGTTAGCAATTACATCGTAAGCGGCTTCAAACTCTTCGTAGGTCATAGAGTCAAAATCAACGCCATTTTCTGTTGCGGCAACCATTTGAAATAAGTTTGAATCGGTTAGGGCAAGTCCGCGAGATTCTAGCTCAGCAATGGCAGCTTGAGCACGAGGACCCGCTGTTGCATCGCGTAATCCGTAGTAGTTTTGCGTCATGGGTGTTAAACCAATAAAGTTTTCGATGTCTTTAGTGTAATAACCTACCGACACATAACTTGTTTCTGCAAAGTACCACTCAGCCGATACATCAATATTATCTGATTCAAGCGGCACTAAACCAGGATTACCCGTTGACGCTGTAGCCGGTGAAGAACCGGCTAAAAGAGTAGGGGCACCTGGTACACCAACAGTCGCTGCTGAACTTAAGTTATCGTAAGTTGGGCGAGCAATTGTTGTGCTATAAGAAAAACGCGCTTTTACGTTTTCAATTACTTCTATGTCAAAGTCAAAGCTTGGTAAAAAATGATCGTAGCTAGATTTAAGCGTGAAATCTTCTTTAGCCGAGCCAAAACGAACGTTAAAGTCGTTATTACCTTCCCACGCTACTGCGTTAGGTAAATCGATATTAGCCGTTGAGGTAATGTCGGTAGACTCTTGGCGCGCGCCAATTACAATGTTGTATGGCATATCGCCAATGTAGCCGTTGTAAGTAAATTGCACAAACGCTGCGGTTATATCTTCTTCAATGGTGCGGTTAGTTGCAAATGCGCCATCGGCTGCAAAGTTAAAGCCGTATTCTTCACCTGCCCAGTAACCAATTTGCGATGCGCTGCCGGTATAACCTTGGTTGTACGAGCCCGATGTATCGTAGTCGTCAAACTCAGCTAAAAAGTTTGTTGGGTTTAGGTAGCCATCAGGTAGTTCGCCTGGGTTTTCGATACCCCAGTTACCCATAGTATTACGTGTAAGTGATTGCAGTGAATGGCTTTCCATAGAGCGAGACTCTATACCAAAGTCAATTGCGCCGTTTTCAATTTCGTATTTACCATGGATTCTAAATTCTGTGATTTCAGATTCTTGGCGAGCAAAGTTAGAATCTAAAATAGACGTACCCACATCAGAGGCATCTAACGTGTTATTACAATTTAGGTTATCTCGGCGGCAATCATCAAAATCGATACTCATTGATGGAAGTTCGCGGCTAAAATCAACTTCTTGTGCGTTAACTACGTTTGCGCCCAAGCCTGCGTTTACCCAGCTGCCGTAAGGTGCATCTGGTTTGCTAGTGGCTTTTGAATTGTGCGCATCAAACATAAAGCTCAATTCTGAGTTGAAATAGTACTCAACGTTTAAACCAATAGAGTCGTTTTGGTTAACTTGGTTTAACTCTTGAAACGCTAAACCTAAATCGCGTGTTTGCTGATCGCGACGTTCTTCTCGGTAATAAATTGGGGTTTTTACCGTGTTATCGTCAAACGTTAGCGCGCTTTTGTAGTTATCCATCCAAATTGATTGCTCAGCACGGGCTTCGAATAAATCTTGCTTAGAATATGTGTAATCAAGCGTGGCTGTTAAATCGTCAATTGGGCTGTATTGCAGCGTTAATTGCGCGTTTGTACGAGTACGTTCTCTGTCGGCAATGGTGTAGCGCAAATCTGATGGCATTGAATAAAGCTGGCCAACGGCGGGTGCATTAGTTAAAACAATATCGTCTGCAGCTTGTGGGATTGTGCCGTCAAAAGCTGATGTATTCCATTGATTTACAAACGCACCTGTTGATGAGCTATCGCGCTGTTGCATGCTTGCCGTTAACGAGGCACCAAATTTAGCTTCACTGTCGGTCCAGCTAATTAAGCCCGAAAGCTCAGGTGTTATGTCATCACCAACGCGGTTTGTTGAGTCGTGCAATGCTTTTACGCCAATGCTTGAAACAAAGCCTGGATTGTCGAGCGGGCGAGCCGTATTAATATTAATTGTTGCGCCAATACCACCTGATGCAATGCTAGCTTTACCCGTTTTATATACTTCAACCGATTTAACGCTATCAGACGCTAAGTTTGCAAAGTCAAATGCACGAGAGCTGGGTGTACCACCGCCTGCAGGCAAAGATGCCGCCGGCATTGTACGCCCGTTTAGGGTTACCATATTGTAGTCGGGGCCAAAACCACGAACCGTTACTTTAGAGCCTTCACCATTTGAGCGATCAATCGACACACCCGTAATACGCTGTAGCGACTCGGCTAAGTTGGTATCTGGGAATTTACCAATATCTTCAGCTGATATTGCATCTACAACACCGGCGGCGTCGCGTTTTAAACGAGTCGACTCTTTAATACTGCTTTTAAAACCAGTAACTTGGATTACTTCAACATCTGTATTTGCTTCTTGTGCATATACAGGCAAAGAGATTGATGCACCTAAAATCAGAGATAGGCTGGTCGCTATCTTTGTTTTTCTTACAATATGGTTGGACATTCGGTTTCCCTCGCGCTTTTATCATTATTATTAACAGCTTGTATGGGGCTGTTATTGTGTAGTTATAAACATTGTCAAATGTGTGGAAGCGCTTCCAGAAAAATCTGTTCAACTAAATTTTGTGGAAGCGCTTCCAGAAATGCTAGTTTATATTTTGAATAGGGTCAACTGTTGTTTTAATAAAATGAGACTAAATTGTTTTTAAAATGTATGTTTTTTGGATTTAATTTTATTTAAATCATAAATTACAATCGGTTATAAAAATCCGTTTGCAATAGTGCTGTAACAACATTTTATTATAAGAAAACCAATTATTGATTAATTTAGTTATTTACACATTTTTATAAGGTGTTTAAATCAGCTTTTAATACTAGCTAAAATTAATAAATCGGCCGTTGGTCACTCAACAAAAAATAGGTACATTTGCTAACTTAGCGAAAATGCCGATGTAGTGATTATGTACAACGCAATTGATGAAAACGCATCAAGCGGCGGTTCTATCTCAGTTTATGAATCGGTCATTAAAAATCAACAGTTGTTTAAAAAATCGTTAATTAAATCACTAAAAAGTAACGTAGTTTTTGCAGAAGATGGTTTAAAAATAAACTTATAAAGTATTGCGCATAAGGTGTTGCGAGTCGCTAGTTTTATCGCTATTTTAAAGGCTCTCTCATAGATGGATTTTATTATGCGCATTAAATTTTTAGCGAGCTTTTATTCTTTCTTCTTGTTTGCTCTGTTTGGTTGTGAAGATCAAAGTATGGCAATTCAAGGCAGTCCTCAGCTAAATGATAATGTAAGTAACTCACCCTCTAATCTCAAAGTAAACACGCCTCCAGCAGCTCAAACAAACGAACCCGCTTTAGTGGTCGGTATGCTAGCAACACATTGTAAAAGTAATGAAGCAGCTTACATTAACGCAAAAATGCATAAAGTTGTTCGTAACCCAGATGAAAATACAGCCTATAAGTTAGAGCCTACCGATAAAGTGCTTTCTATTTGCGTTGCAAAAGATGACTCATCGCTTAGTTATCGATTTGGTAGAGTTAATGACATAGGGCTTGAAAAAGAAGCTACACCAGATGCACCATTTGGTAGTTACTACAGGCAAGTAGGGCGTATTGGCGAGAGTATTTTATTTTTTAGTAATGGCGAATTTCATTACTATATTATTAACTCAGGCGGTATGGGCAGTGGTGTAACCGTTAATGTTTATAAAAACGATGCATTAATAACTGAGCTGTTTTCGGGTAATGATCCTTACGATGATTTTGTTATAGCAACCGATTTAAATTTCCCTAAAAAATTGGTTATCGAAAAACAGCCATTTAATAAGCAAATGCAGTAAATAATGACTCCACAGCAGCAAAACGTAATAGAGCAAGGGCATTGGTTTAAAAACCGTAGCGCTTATTTAAAAAGCTTTTTACTAATGCAGGGCAAAACGCTCTCGCTAAAGGCTCAGCAATCATTATTTTTGCGAGGTGATAAGCACGATGGAATTTATGCAGTGCTTAGCGGCGTGGTGCGTATTAGTGGCGTAAGTAACGAAGGCAAAGAAGCCGTATTGAGCTTTATTGATTCATCACTGTGGTTTGGCGAAGTTACCTTGTTTGATGGTGGCCTGCGTACTCATGACGTATATGCACAAACTGATGTTGTGCTTTTTTACGTTCCCCAACGCGAGCTTGAACAGCTATTAAACGAACAGCCACAATATTGGCAAGAGTTTGGTTTATTGTTGGCACAAAAGTTACGCCTAATGTTTACCTCAATGGAAGATCACGCATTACTAAGCGCTGAGCAAAAAGTATGCAATCGACTTTTAATGCTCAGCGAGCATACAGAGCACTTAACACCACTTGTTTTATCTCAGCAGCAACTTGCTGATATGACCTACCTAACGCGCCAAACTATTAATCAAATACTGCAACAGCTTGTTAGCTTACAAGCTATTAGTTTGGGGTATCAACGCATAACTGTTTTAGATAAACAAAAGTTACAGGCGCGTGCTACACAAGCTTAAATAGAGACTTTTTTATTTAGTTGGAACCAAAATTGCTACAGATAATGTAACGCAATAATGGATTTGAGCTAATGACTACAATAACCTTTAAAAATCAATATAGTAACTATAACTCTCCTGCAGTAAATAAAGCGGCAGGACTAAGCGAAGTTGCGGCAACTAATACCCTCCCTAACGAAAAAACAAATGATGTTAAAGGCATTACCTCAGCCCTTAAAAAACCAACGTTTTTAGAAAGTGCTCAAGAAGCGCTGGTTTATCAGCGCTTAGGTGTAAATAAAAACAAAATAGACGAACTAAAAGCGACAATAGAAGAGCTCATTAATCAACAGCAAAGTGAGGGCGCAGACCCTGACGCAATTGCTGATAAAATTGAGGAGCTTCAAAAAATGCTCGAGCAAGAGTATCAAAAAGGGCGCGAGCGGACGGATATAAAAGGTGAGCATGAGCCGGGTAAAATAATTTCTGCATTTGTTTAATTTACAAAATGTCGGATACCTGACACTGTTGTTGTGTCTACTTTTGCTAAAGTAAGTTTTATATATAAAAATAAAGGCAAAACAATGAAAACACTTCAACAGCAACTTGGTAAATATGGTTTATATCATCGTTCTAAGCGTAATGTACTAACGCACTTTTTTGGTATTCCGCTCATTGTATTTGCGGCGTTGTGTTTACTTGCGCGTATTCAAATCCCCCTTGGTAGCGTAGCAATTGATGGCGCACAACTTTTTGTATTAGCGTCGGTTGTTTATTATTTTATGCTGAGCTTTTCGCTTGGCTTTATTATGGCCGTAATATTCACTTTACTCCTTGTTGGTGCTCAGCCTATTGCGGCATTGGCGTTTTGGCCGTGGTTGAGTATTGGCGTAGGTGTGTTTGTATTTGGCTGGGTACTGCAGTTTATTGGGCACTATTACGAAGGTAAAAAGCCGGCGTTTGTAGATGATTTAATTGGCTTAATTATTGGCCCTTTGTACGTAACCGTTGAACTACTATTTTTAATGGGCTTTTACAAAACATTAGAAGATGAAGTAAACGCAATAGCAGGCCCTACAAAGGCGTAAAATATATTACTAAGTACTTTAATAAAACCTAATAAATAACAATAAAAGGCAGATAACGCATGCAATATAATAATAAAACCGTGTGGATCACCGGCGCATCATCAGGTATTGGTAAAGAGCTTGCTATACAATTTGCCGAACTTGGAGCGCGCGTTATTTTATCGGCGCGCAATGTAGATAAACTAAACGATTTAAAAGCAACGCTTAAAGGCGAAGGGCACTTAGTTGTGCCGCTGGACTTAGCACAGCCAGAGCAGGTACTAAGTACAGTAACAGCAAAAATGAGCGAGCTTCCTGCAATAGATATTTTAATTAATAACGGCGGCGTATCGCAGCGCAGTTTATTTTTAGAAAACGATTTTAACGTGTATCGCCAATTAATGGAGGTTAATTACTTTGGCTTAATTGCACTTACTAAAGCTGTATTGCCTGCTATGGTGGCAAGGCGCAGTGGCTCAATTGTGTCTATTAGTAGTGTGGCGGGGAAAGTTGGTTCAAAATTTAGAACGGGTTACTCGGGTTCTAAATATGCGGTTGTTGGTTTTATGGATTGCCTACGTGCAGAAGTATCACAACATAATATTCATTGTTTAACAATTTGCCCAGGATCTATTAAAACAGCAATTGCGCATAACTCATTAAACGAGCAAGGCATAGCGCAAAATAAACCAGAAGAGTCGATAGAAAATGGCATGGATGTAAGTGTAGCGGCTTCAAAAATGATTCGTGCCATTAGCGATAAAAAAGACGAAGTGATTATTGGCAAAGGTTTAAGTGGTTGGGCGCCTACAATTAAGCGCTTTTTTCCTACTTTGTTTAATAGGCTAAGCGCAAAAACAAACTATAGGTAGCGTCGTTTATTTCAAAGGCGTAAAATGCCGTAAATTTGATCAATTTAGAAAAGGATTCTAAATGAAGTATTTATGGCTGAGCCTGTTTTTTATTGTATTAATTTGGTCTGGTATTAACCCAAAAGATCAATTTACATGGCTGCTTGAAGTTATCCCCGCAATTATTGGTTTAGTGCTGCTAGCAAGTACCTATAGCCACTTTAAACTTACCCCTATTTTATATACATTTATTTTAGCGCATTGCATAGTGCTGATGATTGGCGGGCATTACACCTACGCCGAAGTCCCTTTGTTCGATAACCTATTTGGTAGCGAGCGTAATAACTACGACAAAGTAGGGCACTTTTTTCAAGGGTTTGTACCTGCACTACTAGCACGCGAAATTTTACTGCGCAAAAAAGTAGTAAATGGTCGAGGCTGGTTAATCACCTTTGTTATTTCGGTATGTTTGGCATTTAGCGCCTTTTACGAATTAATAGAATGGTGGGTTGCAGTGTTAAGCGGCGAAAACGCAGAAGCGTTTTTAGGCACGCAAGGTTACGTGTGGGATACCCAATCAGATATGGGACTGGCGTTATTTGGGGCTATTTGCTCGCTATTAGTACTTTCAAAAGTACACGACAAACAGCTAAAAAACGTTAAAGATTATCTATAGGCTATAGGAACGTTCTATAGAAATGTTTATAAAAACATTGATAAAAAAGACTATTAACTTATGACCGCAAACACTAGTGATTACTCAATTAGCACAGACAAAAGCAAACTTAACTTTAATGTTATTTATAACTTTATTGCTAATAGCTATTGGGCCAAAGGGATTCCTAAAAGCGTGATGCAATCAGCTATTGATAACTCAATGTGCTTTGGTGTTTACAACGCTCATAACGAACAAGTTGGCTTTGCCCGAGTAGTGACCGATAAAGCAACCTTTGCCTATTTAGCCGATGTATTTATTACCCCAGATTTGCAAGGTAATGGTCTGAGTAAGTTACTTATTAAAACGATAGTAGAGCACCCTGAGCTGCAAGGGCTCAGGCGCTTTTTATTAGCAACTTCTGATGCACATGGCCTTTATGCGCAATACGGGTTTAAACCAATAGACAACCCCGCACTGCTAATGCAAATAAATCCTGAGAATGTGTATGATGAAAATAATCGTGAGACCTAATAAATGGGGGGAAGAGCAAATTCCGCCTAATGTTTTTGTTAGAGTACGCTATTACTCATTCCTCATTTTATCTATAAAGCACCTATGTTCCTGCACAACATCAGGCCGTCTTACATAATCATCAAGGGGCTGTTTTCTTCGCAGTTTATTTTTGATTTTACAGAATGAAAGCCACTCGTTTAATTTGAATTGCTCTCTCCATTGCATTTGCGTAGATTTGAGCTTTCCATTTCCAGCTCCAACTGGAGGAGTTGAGTCTGAAAATTTATTAAACATACTGTTTTGAGATATCAATTGGCATTTACTAAAAATATACTCTGATTGAGTAGTATCACGAAATACAATAAAAGAATCTCTACTTCTGAACTGTAAACCATTTAATATATCAATATCTGCTTTATCATTTACTTCGGTATAAGAGCAACCTTTTAGACCTAATTTATAAACATTATTATCATATAAACAAAGAGTGACAATTGGTGAAATGGGTAGAAACATTTGAACACCACGGTTTGTAATAGCGGTGTAATCCATTTTTTTGGAATCTCGCAAATACCAATTGTAATGTACAACCGGATGGTCAGAAATAACAAAGTCCGTATTTGTATTATTGATGATAAAATGCCACTCAAGATCATCAATTAAAGGCCAGTTCAAAGCGGCTTCAATAGTTTGCATTCGCAAAATATCTTTTGGATCATTAAGTTTAAACTTTACGCTCTTTATAATACTCTCTTCAAAGTTATTTAACTCTCCAATCTCTTTGAAAAGAACATCGAAAAATTTGTCGATATTCTCTAGCGAATCATTAAATGCTCTTGGGGTTCTATTTAGTTGCACCGTGATAAACCTAAGAACGTCTATTTTTGACTTTTTATTTAAGGGAACAGCTTGCTCTTCATGTTTAGGTGAGAACTGCTTTATAACTAATGAAGCTGGCCCCTCAACCTTATCCCGTAAAAAATGTTCTACCGAATTATCTTTATCATAAAAATAATTCTCAGCTAAAACACGGTTAACGCTAGTTGGAGGTCTTAGTTTCCCCCTAGCTGAATCATAAATATTAACCACTTCATTTGAAGACATAAAATTCTTCAATAAGAATTGAGGTACAAAATGCTGATTTTTAGTTTTTTTTGACATTTAAATACCCATTTATTAAATAGTGATTAAAACACGTGAACCAGAAAGTACTCTAACGAGACTGTAGAATAACTCCAGCAGCCAAATTCAATTAAAAAACGAGTTCCGGTAATTAAGTCTAAGCGTTTTTAAAGCATTAGGTAATGCATTTGGAACCTATAAAACAAGCTATTTTTCTTAAAAAAGAGTAATTCTACAGCCTCAACGCCCGCTTGAGCGGACAGAATTGTTGGTTATAACCTTGTGAGGAACGAACGATAGACAACTGTTTTTGTTCCGTTTAAAGTGCTTGTTAAGTGTTTTTGACACCATCACGTTTTTCAACTGCCTTTAGCGCTCCAGCAGGAAGAACATTATACAAATCGGCTATTTTTTTAGGTTGAGAGATCCTCACTTCTACAATGAAGTTAATCATTTCAAATAGGCTATGTGCAATATCTGGTTTATCGCTTATTTCTATTTCCCCTGGATGCACGGCATTATTCCCAACAACTCGACAATAATCTAATGCTTGCTGTACTTCCACGGGCAATCCTTTTGATACCAACGAGCCTATATCTTCGTTAATATTTTTACCTTTTTCACCTAACTCAGATAATAGCTTTTGAATAGCGAGTCTTAAAAGAGCTGCAGATGCTCGGGGCGACCTAGCAACAATATCTCTAGCCTCATTGTAATCATCTATACATGAATCAGGTAAATCTAAGTGAGGCGGTGGGACAGGAGCAGACGAAGGTACAATCATAATTTCGTTATACCAAAAACACTCCTTGTTACAGTGAGAACAAGTACTACAAGTAAAGTCTGTTCCTAGAGCTCGATTGTATTTATGGTTATACAAACTTGACCAATGTTGTTTTGCATAAACACTACAATGCAAACAATGGAACTGTTCTTGCTCGTAGGTTGGGGGATAATACTTGCTCATTTACAACTCCATTGTTGAGAAACACTTAACACTTTAGTATTTATGCAATACGCAGTTTGTGTTGCATAATCGCTTGTTGGACTGACGCGCTACCTGCTCGGTGTGTCAGAGTGTATTTTTTATGCTATGGACTTTACTTATAAAGAAAGGTTTTTTATGGCCTAACCGATATCTAGCCAATTTCATTGACGTGTATATTGTATCTAATCTATCCCTGCGTTACTCAGCGTTTATAATGTCCCTATTAAACCTAATATTTAACTGTTAAGCAATGATATTTTCACCACGCACAGTCGCTACTAGTCTGTGCAATTCAGCAGGTGAACTCATTGATTATATTCAGCAGGCTCGCCCGCTAACTCGTTCGCTCTGTTGTAAGAATTGCTGTTTCCGACGCTGATATACCAATAAATCGTAAGATACCAACCTTGTAAATCATTTAACAGCCACTAAAAAACGGTGGCGATAACGTAAGTAACCGCTTTAAGTACACTTGTTTGTGTAAGCATATTAAAAAAGGTGGTTTAGGGATGGTGGAAGCTGTAAAACGAGGTCATTAATTATTTAATGAACGTGCCTACCTTTTTTTAAAACAGGGCAGACACGATGTACTTATACCAATCGACTTAAATATTTAGCCTTTCTAGCGTGCTAAATAAAGCGTTAACGGCGTTATAAATTTCTCATGTAGAACAACTACATGTCGAAATTTATGCCTTGTTATCACTCTATTTATCCGTCACTATAAATGTCTAATAACTTAACACGATTGATATTATTTGGCTTTTTTAGCCTCTAGAGCTTCTATTTCACTCCAGATTTTTTCGGCTTCTGCACTTAACATTGCAAAGCTTTTAATGTCGCCTTTTCTTTGTGCCTGCATGCCTTGCTCTAGTTTTACGTCGTATTCTTGACGCAGTTTTTTTACGGGGTCAGGCTTTAAAAATGAAAACATTAGTATTCTCTTAATTTATTAAATTATATTTAATTAGTGTACGCATTAATGGGCTTAATAGTTCTTTGTTTGGTGAAAATGTTTACTTTTCGCTTTTAAAGCGCAGAGTAAACACGGTGTAATTATTAACGTACTGTGTGCTAGTTCTAGGCTAATGTTTACATTTCTGGCTCTAGGCGTTTAATACCTTGGCCATCAATACCTAAATAAATAAAACCATCACTGCCTTGGGCTAAGCTGCGTACTCTGCCTATTCCATCGAGTATTTTATATTGCTTAACAACCTTACCTTTTGAGAGCTCTAGTGCGCTAATGAATGCAAATTTCATTGATGCAAGTAATAGCTTACCTTTAAGCTTTGGGTATTTATCACTCGTTACATACAACATATCGGAAGGGGCAATTGAAGGAGTCCAATGTAATACGGGCGATTGCATGCCGTCTTTTTCTTTAAGGTCGGTAAACTTGGTACCGCTGTAGTTAACGCCATAGCTGACTAAAGGCCATCCGTAGTTAGCGCCTTTTTTTATTATGTTAAGTTCATCGCCGCCGCGTGGTCCGTGTTCGTGAGACCATAAAATATTATTTTGATTATCAAACCACATGCCTTGTGGATTACGGTGCCCATAAGACCATGCCGCATGTTTTGCATTTTTTTGTTTAACAAACGGATTGTCGCTTGGGATACGGCCATCATCGTGTAAGCGATAAATTTTACCGCCATCACGCGTGAGATCTTGCGGGTTTATGTCGCGCGAGCCGCGATCGCCAATTGAAAAATAAACATAACCTTCATTATCAAACACAATACGGCTGCCGTAGTGCTGGCCTTTGGTAGTATTATGCTCGCCTTTGTATAGCAATTGCTGATCAGACAGCTGCGTATGATCGCTATTTAGCTTGGCGCGCATTAAGGCGGTGTTACTTCCGCTTCCTTTGCCCTCACTACTTGAGTAACTAAAGTACAGCCATTGGTTTTGCTTACTATCGGTGTGTAGTGATAAATCAAGTAATCCACCTTGGCCATTAGCGTCAATGTCGGGAAGCCCTGAAACCTTAGTTAATTTAGTGGTATTTTTAGGTAATAAAAATAACGCTCCACTGCGCTCAGATATTAGTAAATCACCATTAGCTAAAGGCTCAATAGCCCAAGGTATAACTACACCTTCTGCCGCTGTTACTGCGTTAACGCTAAGGGATAAAGTATCGAGCTGCTTATAGTTTTTTACGTAATCGCTTTTTGCATGCGCGGGTGCGTTAGTAGCAAACATAGCAACGGCTAAGCCTGCACTTATTAGTTTAGGGAGTGGGTTATGTGACATTAAATTTATCATTATGGCTTCCAAAATTAATCCAATCTTACATAACCTTAACATGGCATAAATAAATTTGTTAAGCGTTGAGTTGAATGAAAAACACACACTTATATTTTTATACGAAGACCTTTTAACAGAAAATTGTTTTAGTAATTAGTGCTAATAAAAAATTGAATAATTACTCTATTGGGGTTGAAAACTAAAAATTTCAGCGTACACTTGTGCGCTGAAGTTTGGGCGTACACGTGTAAGTTCAAACGTTAAGTATTTTACGATCCAAGAGATTAATAGTGATGATAATTAAAGTATTAAACCAATTTTCAAAATGGTTTTTACACCATCAAAGTTTTGCAGGCTACATAGAGCCCGTAATGCAGGTGTTTAAACCTGCGTGGCGTGCAGGGCAGTTTAGAGCGCAAGTAGTTAATACGACGGTGCTTAATGGTGGCTTTTTAAGTGTGCAACTTAAGCCAAGCAAACAATGGCAGGCGCATACGTCAGGGCAGCATATAAGTTTAACGGTTGAAATTAATGGGCGATTATTAACACGCGTTTTTACCGTGGCCTCAAGCGCTCAGCAATTTAAAAATACAGGTTTAGTGCGTTTACTAATCAAAACAAATGCGCAAGGGCGCTTTACAGGCTTACTCAGCAGTGCATTAAAAGCGGGGTTGTGGTGCAATATTTCTGCGCCAAGCGGCGACTTTGTGTTTAAAAACACACACACGCCAGCCACTTTTATTGCAGGCGGGTCGGGTATAACACCTATGCTGGCTATGCTTGATGATTACTTAAGCCAAACTACGCAAAAAGTGTCGTTAGTGTATTACGCAAAAGCCACTGAGCATCAATGTGTTGATGAGCTAAGTGAGTTGGCAGCGCAATTTGAGCATTTTTCATTTTTATTATTAACGCGCGAGCAATCAAGCGATATAACCAGCAATATTAAGCCGTGGGAAAACCCAGACATTTACTGCTGTGGCCCTGCAGCATTTATGCAAACTGTGAGCGATTTTGCTAAAACGCATAAGCTAAATTACTACCAAGAAGCATTTGGTTTAGCGCTGCCTAGCATAAACGACGACAGCCAATTTAATGTAAAAATTAACGCCAGTGCCCATGTTGTATCGGGCAACGATGTTTTACTACCTCAGTTTGAAGAAAAAAAGCTACCCGTTAAACGTGGTTGCGGTATTGGTATTTGCCATCAATGCCAATGTATTAAGAAGTCAGGCGTGGTACGTAATTTAAAAACAGGTGAATTGAGTGACAACGGCGAGCAATTAATCCAACTGTGCGTAAGCCAACCTGTTAGTGATTTGGAGTTACAATTATGAAAAACATTAACTACGACATGCTCGCAAGCGAGCTAGATGCCATTAAAATGGACACCCTTGGCAAAGTAGGCCAACAAGATGCTGACTATATTCGCTCTGTTGTACGCAAGCAGCGAGTGTGTGAATGGAGCGGGCGAATTTTGCTAATGCTTGGTTTTATTCAGCCATTATTGTGGGTTGCAGGTGTGTTGCTATTAGCGCTTGCTAAAATTTTAGACAATATGGAAATTGGCCACAATGTAATGCATGGTCAATACGATTGGATGAACGACAAGCAACTTAACTCACAACATTATGAGTGGGACATAGCGTGCGACGGGCAAAGTTGGCATCGCGTTCATAACTTTGAACACCATACGTATACTAATATTATTGGTAAAGACAGAGACTTTGGTTATGGCTTGTTACGCCTGAGCGATGATTTTAAATGGCGTTTTAAAAATGTATGGCAGTTTTTTACGTATATTAATTTAAGTGTGTTATTTCAGTGGGGCGTGTCGTATCACGAGTTGGCTGCAGAGCGTGTTTTTATTGGTAAAAAGAAAGAAAACCGCGAAGGGCTCGTATCGCATTCAACACTAAAACATCGCTTTTTTAGTAAAGGTGCTCGCCAATTAATTAAAGATTATGCGATATTTCCGTTACTTGCAGGGCCTTTATTTTTATGGGTATTGGCGGGGAATTTAGTGGCAAATTTAATCCGTAATTTATGGACGTCGACCATAATATTTTGTGGTCACTTTACAGAAGAAACACAAACTTTTAAACAAGAAGACTGCGTAAACGAAACCCAAGGGCAGTGGTATTACCGCCAAGTACTGGGCTCGTCTAATATTAAAGGGTCGCATTGGTTTCATGTTTTAACGGGGCATTTGAGCTGCCAAATAGAGCATCACTTATTTCCAGATATGCCGTCTTCGCGCTATCAAGAAGTTGCACCTCAAGTACAAGCCGTTTTGAAAAAACACGGTATTGATTACCATACAGGTAGCTTTTTTAAACAGTATACCTCGGTGTTAAAACGTATTATTAGGTATTCGTTCAAGTAAATTATTTACCTTTAAGAATCGGCTAGTGCAACTGCATTAGCCGATTTTTTTGTTTATAGCACCCAATGCGGTTGATTAGTAAACAGCACTTGCAAAAATTTCTCATAGTTAATTAAAAAAGCCTTACTTTAGCTATGGTTAAATGGCGGGTGATTGTCATACAATGGAGGAAAATAGACCACACAAGAGAGATTAAAATGGCCGCATTTGGTACCGTGTTTATGCCGCAGATGATTCAAGCTCGTTTTTCTGATAATAAATGGAGCGAAAGCTCAATTGTCCCTTCCGATAAACTTGAACTTCATGCTGGTGCGCACGTTCTTCATTATTCAAGTACATGTTTTGAAGGCTTAAAAGCCTTTCGCCATGAAGATGGTTCTGTTTATCTTTTTAGAATGGATGCAAATATTGCACGCATGCAACAAAGCTCAGCGCTATTAAGCTTACCGAGTTTTGATGGCGATATGCTAAAAACGATGATTATCGATATTATGCGCGAATACGCAGATGAAACGCCATTACCACCGGGCTCTATGTATATTCGCCCAACTCATATTGGTACTGAGGCGGCAATTGGTAAAGCAGCTGCGCCATCAATGAGCTCGCTTTTATATACGTTACTATCGCCAGTAGGTGATTACTTTGCCGGTGGTGCAACTGCACTGCGCGTACTGCTTGAAGAAGATGGCATGCGCTGCGCCCCGCACATGGGAATGGTAAAAAGTGGTGGTAACTACGCCAGTGCTCTAGCACCTATTAGTGCTGCACGAACTAAGTATCAAGCAGATCAAATTTTATTTTGCCCAGGTGGCGACGTACAAGAAACCGGTGCTGCTAACTTTATTTTAATTGATGGCAACGAAATTATTACTAAAGCGCTTGATAGCACGTTTTTACATGGTGTAACGCGTAATAGTATTTTAACTATAGCCAAAGATTTAGGTATGACGGTAAGCGAGCGTAACTTTAGCGTTACTGAGCTACTAGAACGTGCTGCTAAACCAGGTACTGAAGCGGCGCTTTCGGGCACTGCAGCTGTACTAACTGCTGTGGGTACGTTTATTCATAACGACAAAGAATACAAAGTAGGTACTGGCGAGCCAGGCCCAACTACTGCGCGCCTTCGCCAAGCATTGAACGATATTCAATGGGGTAAAAGTGAAGACAAACACGGCTGGTTAACTAAAATCTAATTATAGATTTAATAGCAACTCGCATTAAAAAGCCACCTAATCGGTGGCTTTTGTGTGTTTGGTTACTTTAAGCTGTGCTTATTAAAACTTCATTTCTATTTTGCCGTACACGTAGCGTCCGTTAAATCCATACGCTGAGAAGCTAGAGTAAGCAAATAAACGCGAGAAGGTTGTTAAATCGTCAACATTTTCACGGGTTGCGTCTGGGTAAACATCAAAAATGTTATTAGCACCTACGCTCAGCGATACGTTGCTAGTAAGCGAATAGGCAACATCTAAGTCGGTTATCCATTTAGGTTTTAACACTTCGTTACGTTCTGGGTTATCTGAAGGGTCTTGAGTTTCTCCGTAACGTGTTGTTCTAAGCGTGGTACGAATATCATCGTTAGTCCATGTTGCACTTAAATTGTATTTATTACGCGGTGTACTTACTTCAAAACGACGTAGTTCGTTCCCAGAGAATAAGTTGTCTTGATCAAACCCTGCACCTTGTAGCTCTGCTGGTGGGTCAATTATATCGGTAACTTCATTTTTACCGTAGTTATAACCTAAGTTAAAGGCAACATCGCCGTAACCATCGGTTGCTACATTATAAGAAGCTACAACATCAACACCGCGCGTTTTACTGTCAATTGCGTTTAAGAAAAAACGACCTTGGTTAGCGCCTGTACCTTCAAGAAGTTGCTCAATAGCAGCGCCCGATAAGTTGTTTGATAGCACAATGCGGTCATCAATTAATATTTGGTAGTAATCAACCGATAAGCTGAAATTAAAGTCGGTAGACCATGTAAAACCAACACCGTAGTTTGTTGCTTCTTCAGCATCAAGACCAGGTGACCCAAGTGCTTTCGCTACATCGCTGCCCGGTGCGAACGTACCTGTTTCGGTTGGTTCGCCATCAACAAATACAGTGGCCACTGAGGTAAAGTATTGTTGCTGCAAAGAGGGAGCTCTAAAACCAGTAGATACAGAAGCGCGCAGCGCTAAGTCTTCAGTTAATGAATAACGAGTCGCAACTTTACCGTTAAGTGTATCGCCAAAGTCTGAGTAATCTTCATAACGGGCGGCAACCGCTAAATTCCAATCGTCGGTTAGGTAGGTTTCAAGGTCTATATACAAGCTCACGTTGTGGCGGCTATTGTCGCCCTCAGATTCGGGTGTAAATCCCGGAAATACTTGTGCGCCCGCTGCGCCAAATGGGCCATCAACAGGGTCGGTTACTGCGCCGCCTGGGCCAAATGAGCCTTGTGCATATGAAGCTTCTTCGCCTGCATCTATTTGGTATCCTTCGCGGCGATACTCAGCGCCTACAGCGACACTTACTGAGCTTTCTAAAAAGCTGACGTCTACTTCGCGGCTAAAATCAACGTTTAAGGTAAGTTGATCGTAAGTAAGGGTGCCGGCATCAAAGCTTGTTTGGCTAGTAGGGCCATAAGAGGTATTTAAGCTATTTATAACACCAAACTCGAATGCATCTTGACCATATACGGCCGATACATCGTAATTCCATTCACTTACAAAACCTTTAGCGCCAAGTGCCAGTGAAAAGTCATCTATATCTGAGGTGATAACAGGTAAAAAGCCATCAGGATAAACTTCTTCTATATTACGGCTATCGCTTGCACGGCGATAAAAACCGCCGCCTTCACCTTCGCGTTTGCTGTAAGAGCCAAACGAATATAAATCTACTTCGTTTGTTAATTGATACCCCGCGTTATAAAACACTGAAAAGTCTTCTACATCGCCATTACCAAAGTTATGGTTATATCGATTTACGGTAAGTTCACGTGGGTCGAGGGAGCCATCATCTAATCGTGCGTAGTTTTCGCGTTGGTCGTAGTCAGAGCGGTTAGTTGAATGGCGGTCGCGGTATTCTGTTGAGATGTTTAAAAAGCCATTATCGCCAAGCTCAAAACCCATATTACCTTGCAGCGTTAGTGTTTGGCCGTCTGTTAAAGAGCGATCGCCCCCTTCGGTAAAGGCTAAATTACCATCACTGCCTTCAGATACAGACTCAAGCTGTGGTACACCGTCCATTTCTGTTACGTTAGCACCATATATAGCCGCCACTGAGCCACCGCTGCTGGCACTTTTAAGCACAATATTAATAACACCGGCTATAGCATCAGAGCCATATTGGGCTGCTGCACCATCACGTAATACTTCAATGCGGTCGATAGCATTTGCTGGAATAGCATTTAAATCAACTGATGATGAACCACGACCCGTTGAGCCATTTAAGTTAAGTAATGCATTGCTATGGCGACGCTTACCATTAACAAGCACTAAAGTGTGATCAGGTGCTAAACCACGAAGTTGAGCAGGGCGTACATGGTCACTACCATCAGTAAGTGATGCTTGCGGGAAGTTAAAGCTAGGTAATAAATTGCTAAGTAGGGCATTCGTTTCAGTAAAGCCTGAGTTTTTAAGTGCATCTGCACCAATTATATCGATGGGTACTGCACTGTCTTCTACTGTACGGCCTAATCGGCGAGAGCCAATTACGCTTATTTGTTCGATGTTTTCTTCTGCTTTGGTGTCTTGCTCTGCAGCATTTACTGAGAGCGAACCAAGTAGCGCAGCTGATGCACTCATGGCGAGTAATATTTGTGGTACCGACTGCTGTAATTTAAATAACGGTTTTCTATTCATGCTGTATTTCCCCATACCCATTGAATTATTTTAGTTTTGAACAAAAAGATTAATACCAACCCGCAATAATACTTAATCATTTTTAGGGGCTAAACGTGCTGTTACCTGCGTTAAAAAATTCTCATTTAGAGCAACTAAATAGCGAATTTTTTGCCTAGCTATCAACACGTTTTTCCATCCTCAAAATAGATCACTTAATTAAGCGGATTGGTATAAACTTTTTTGTTACCTTGAACATATACTTAATTAACAAAGTCAGTCAATTGAATAACATTCAATTAATTTAGGTGTTTTTATAATTACATTTGATTGTTTTTTATAATGACCATTGTTTTAGTTATATAGCGAAGGTAATTGCTAAGTAATTGATGGATAGTGAATTATATTTAAAAATTAAATTTAACGTTTGGTTAACTGGTAAGATGAGGTTGATGGGGCTAATCAGTCACAAGTAGGAAGCCATTCTTATTGGGCTGGCAATAAATAGCTGTTAAGTTATAAATATTTTTTAAAATTTAAATTACAAAATAACCCATTAAATGTTAACCAAATTAACATTTAATGGGTGTACTATAAATTATGTACTACTTATTCGAACCTATACTTTAAAGCACGAAGCAATTTTGTTTTTATAAGTAATTGGTATAAAAAATAGTGCTAAAAATAGTGTTAAAATTTAATTTTTCCAATAAGTATGTCTTTAAACATTACCCAATCTCCCCACAAACTGTAAAAAGGGTGTTTAAAAGTAGCAGGGCGGTTTTTTTCAAAAAAGAAATGCCCGACCCACGCAAACCCATATCCAATAACAGGTAATAGCCACAATAAACTGTAGTGTTGTTTTAATAATGCTATTGCGATTACAGCAAGAACGAGGGTGCTTCCTATAAAATGTAAGCGGCGGCAAATCACGTTGCGATGCTCTTTTAAATAATAAGGGTAGAAGGCTTTAAAGCTTTTAAACGTGGGGTTTGTACTTTGCATAGTGTGCTCTTTTATTGTTTTTTATTTTATGAGGGTAGTGCTATTAAATCGTAAGTTTACATTTGTTTACAGCGATAAATGGCGCTTAACGCATCTAAATAGACAAAAGGGCTAAAAGTTAATAACTTAGTCGCACTATTAATAAATAAGAATGGAACTCAGGATGTTTAAACATACTCTAGCGTGTGCTGTAATTGTAGCGCTTAGCGGCTGTTCAGAGCCAACTAATACGGTAACTCAAGAAGAAGTAAAAGCACCTATGAAGCAAGTTAACGCAGTTATATACCCAGAAACAAAAAAAGGCGATGTAGTAGATACCTACTTTGAAGAAGCGGTTAGCGACCCATATCGTTGGCTTGAAGATGATATGAGCGACGAAACTGCCGATTGGGTTAAAACGCAAAACAATTTAACGTTTTCTTATTTAGAACAAATACCTTATCGCGATAAGTTAAAGCAGCGCCTTGAAAAACTAATGAATTACGAAAAAATAGGCCCTCCTTTTACTGAAGGTGATTACACCTATTTTTATAAAAACGATGGTCTGCAAAATCAATATGTTCTGTACCGCAGTAAAGATGGCGGCGACGTTGAAGTATTTTTAGATCCAAACAAGTTTAGTGACGATGGTACGACGTCTATGTCAGGTTTATCGTTTTCAAAAGATGGTTCATTGCTCGCATATCAAATATCTGAAGGTGGCAGCGATTGGCGTAAAATTATAGTTATTGATGCACATACTAAAGAGCAAGTTGAAGAAGCGCTTGTTGACGTTAAATTTAGTGGCATAGAGTGGCTTGGCAACGAAGGTTTTTATTATTCAAGTTACGAAAAACCTAAAGGCAGTGAACTTTCGGCTAAAACAGATCAGCATAAAGCGTATTACCATAAGTTAGGTACTGCACAATCTGAAGATAGTGTTGTATTTGGTGAAACTGATGAGCAAAAACATCGCTATGTAGGCGCGGATGTAACTCATGACGGCCGCTACCTACTTATTTCGGCTAGTACGTCTACTTCAGGCAATAAGCTGTTTATAAAGGACTTAACAAAAAAAAACAGTGAGTTTGTAACGGTTGTTGGAAATACTGATTCAGATACATCAGTGATTGATAACGAAGGCAGCAAGCTGTTTTTAGTTACTAATCTTAATGCACCGAACAAAAAAGTAGTGACGGTTGATGCAAGCAACCCGAGCCCAGAAAATTGGGTTGATTTAATTCCTGAAACCAAAAACGTACTAAACCTTACAAAAGGTGGCGATACCTTTTTTGCCAACTACATGGTTGACGCGATTTCGCAGATAAAACAGTACAACAAAAAAGGCGAGCTAATTCGCGAGATTACATTACCAGGCGTGGGTACTGCACGTGGTTTTGGCGGTAAAAAAGATCAAACAACGCTTTATTATTCGTTCACTAACTATAAAACACCAGGTACTACTTATACGTTTGACGTAACTACGGGGGAATCGGGTGTTTATCGTAAGTCGGCTATTGATTTTAATAGTGATGATTACACGTCTGAGCAAGTGTTTTACACCTCAAAAGACGGTACTAAAATACCGATGGTAATTACCTATAAAACAGGCATTAAGCTTGATGGTTCAAACCCTACAATTTTATACGGTTACGGTGGTTTTAATATTAGTTTAACGCCAAGCTTTAGCCCCGTTAATGCAGTATGGCTTGAGCAAGGTGGTGTGTACGCCGTTGCTAATATTCGCGGTGGTGGTGAGTACGGTAAAGACTGGCACAATGCAGGCACTAAATTGCAAAAGCAAAATGTGTTTGACGACTTTATTGCCGCAGCTGAGTACTTAAAAGATAAAAAGTACACGTCTAAAAAGCGCTTAGCACTTCGCGGTGGATCTAACGGTGGTTTGTTAGTTGGCGCAGTGATGACGCAGCGCCCAGACTTATTTCAAGTGGCTCTACCTGCTGTAGGCGTACTTGATATGCTGCGCTACCATACATTTACTGCGGGCGCTGGTTGGGCATACGACTACGGTACGAGCGAGCAAAGCAAAGAAATGTTTGAATACATTAAAGGTTATTCACCACTTCATAATGTAAAAGCAGGTGTTGAGTATCCAGCGACTATGATCACAACTGGCGATCATGATGACCGCGTTGTTCCTTCGCATTCGTTTAAGTTTGCCGCTGAGCTTCAAGCAAAGCAAACGGGTAATAATCCAACGCTTATTCGCATAGAAACCAATGCTGGGCATGGTGCAGGTACACCAACGAGTAAAACAATTGAGCAGTACGCTGATATATTTGGTTTTACGCTATATAACATGGGCGTAGAGTCGTTATAAAAGCGCTTTAACAAAATAGCTAACTTTAATAGTTGAGCAAAAAGGCCGAGTAAATTTAATTTACTCGGCCTTTCTAATGTTAGCAGTTAGCTACTGCATAGGTGAAAACAATCGTTGATACGTTTTATAGGCGTACTCGTCGGTCATGCCGCTCAAATAATCGCAAATTATACGCATCCCTTGGTTTTGCTTTTGCGCTTCTATGTATTGTGCTTGTGTTGTTTCGGGCAATAAACGCAGAGGGTCGCTAGCAAACGCGGTAAATAACTCTATTAGTAAGTTTTGCCCTTTAAATTCTATTTGTTGCATTTCGGGGTCACGTATTAAGCGTTGAAACACAAAATGCTTCAGTATTTGCAACACACTGTCGTATTGGGCATCTAATTTAGCGGTGTACTTTAAAATAGGGCATTCAAAGTTATCGTTTTGAATATCCAAATGTATATGAATAATAAAGGTATTAACCAGCTCACCTATGGCATCTTTTCGCTCATAATCATTTTTTGAAAACAAGCGCTGGGTCAGCGATTCAAGCATGGTGTTTAACCAGTCAAAGTTAAGTGCTTTTAAATGAGGTAAAGCATGAGTTTGCCAATCGTCTAATGTGAGTACGTGAGTTGCAATGGCATCTTCTAAGTCGTGTACCGCGTATGCTATATCGTCGGCATGCTCCATTATGGCGCTGTCGAGCGATTTATAGGTTGTTTTAGCGCGGTACTTATCAATTGCAGCGTGGTTGCCAAGCAACGTTTTATCGTTTTGACTCAGTGGTTCTACTATCCAATTGAATATGGTTGCATCGT
This sequence comes from Pseudoalteromonas sp. SR44-2, assembly GCF_014163745.1. Lineage (NCBI taxonomy): Bacteria > Pseudomonadati > Pseudomonadota > Gammaproteobacteria > Alteromonadales > Pseudoalteromonadaceae > Pseudoalteromonas > Pseudoalteromonas sp. SR44-2. The sequence goes on from NZ_JACJDW010000019.1 coordinate 41,729, forward strand.
CGTTGTATAACCCTTTGGCAGGTCGCCAATCATCAGCTTTAATAAATGCACGACCGGTTGTTGCGTCGGGAATGGTATGCCAAAGCGTATTAATAAACGCAGGGTATTTTATAAATCCTAATAGAGTACGACGAGTTAGGTTCATACCGTGCCCATTACTGTAAGGCTCAAGTTTTGCAACTATGCGCAGTGTTTGTGCGTTACCTTCAAAACCACCGTGATCGCGCATCATGTAATTTAGCGCTATTTCACCACCATGGCCAAAAGGCGGATGGCCAATATCGTGCGCCAAGCACAGTGTTTCGAGCAGTCCTGTTGATGGAAAATGCGTAAAGTCGCTATGTTGCGCTTTTAAATGGCGCAATATGCCGGTACCAATTTGCGACACTTCTAAAGAGTGAGTAAGGCGAGTGCGGTAAAAGTCGTTTAGGCCAATACCCATAATTTGGGTTTTAGCTTGCAAACGCCTAAATGCAGCTGCATGAATAATACGCGAACGATCGACCTGCCACGGCGAGCGGTTATCGTTAGGACGATGTTTATATTGCTCTATTATTCGGCTTTGCCATTGTTTATCCATACTGCTTACTCACACATAGTTAATATTATTAAACTTTGCTCAGTATACCCATGGACTTATAAATTGCGAATGAACAAATGCACTACATAGGCTCTGTTTTATCTAAAACCAAATACACTGCTGAAAATTCAACCGTAAAAGGTCATCAAACCCCAGTTATTCGCGTTTATAAAGTGGCTTAGGTATAATGCGCCTTCGTATGCTTGTGTATTAACCATGCATAGTTGTTGTTTCAAAGAGAGAATACATGCTAAAAACGATTTTTAAGCTTTTACTAACCGTGTTTTTTGTATGGGCGCTTGCATATCCGTTTATACAAAATGATGATGTTGAGCTAGATGAACAAACGTCAGAACAACCAAAAAAAGTGAAGAAAAAAGAAAAACCATTACATAATGTAAAACTGCCAAAGTTTTCAGAATTTAGTGATGTTAAAGAAAAAAAACATGCATTTTTTAGCTTTATTCGTCCGCACGTTGAAGCCGAAAACAAAAAAATATTACAGCAACGCGCTAAGCTTGAAATAGCACGCATGATGCTACAAAACGAATTACCTTTAGAAAAAAAGCAAAGCAAAGATATTGCAGCAATATTAAAGTCGTACGGCTTACCAACCACCATTGATACGCTAATACTTACGCAAGCACTACGCCGTGTTGATATAATTCCTAAAGAATTAGCGCTTATGCAAGCTGCAAATGAATCTGCGTGGGGCACATCGCGTTTTGCACGTATTGGCCTTAACTTTTTTGGTCAGTGGTGTTACACAAAAGGTTGTGGCATGGTACCAAAACGCCGTAATACTGGAGCTGCACACGAAGTTGCTGCGTTTAAATCGGTGAGAGCTGCTATAAACTCTTATTTTAAAAACATAAATACGCATCCTGCTTATAAAGATTTGCGCGCAATACGTGAAAACTTACGTCTTGAGCAAAAACCAATTTTAGCGACTGAACTTACACATGGTTTAATGTCTTACTCTGAGCGCGGTGAAGCGTATATAGAAGAGCTAAACACGATGATTAGCCAAAATAGAGCCTACTTTGATGAATAAATACATTTTTAATTGCACCAACGCCATTGCGTTAGTGCTGCTGGGCATGAGTGCATTTAATGTTAATGCAAGAGAATTTGTTATGTCGTATGACGGTTTTTATGACCGATTAAAAGTTGTTAACAAAGGCGACTTCCAATATGCGCGAGTTAATTTTTATATAAGTGATATAGCAACTAATGAAGCGTGTGCCATTAAAAGCGGCACTATTTTAACTGAAAGAAACGAGTACCCACTTAACTTCACCGATAAAGCACAGCTATTATTACCGTTCGATAAGCAACTTGATACAGATAAAGCTGTTATTGTGGTGCAGCCACAAAATCCAGATCATGACTGCCAATTAAAACTTCAAATAGAAGCAAACGAACTTGAAGATTTAACATTTTCAAAGCAGTCGTTATATACCATTAACGAAGAACTTGATGAGCTGTTAACTGATTTGTCGGGCTTTTTTGTAAGTAAATTAATGTGGTTTTTATTACCAGAGCAAAAGGGCGTGGCGGTTACATTTAAAAGCCCAATGCAATTTGATGATAAGGGCATAACGTGCGAAAAGTCTGTGTGTTATTTTGCAGTTAAAGATAACTGGGAAGATGATACCGCGTCACTTGGCGATATATCGCAGGTTATTAAAGTAACGCCTTGGATTGTTAAGTAGCTCACATATAAAAAGCGGCATTTAGCCGCTTTTTTGTACCAAAATTAGTATTCGCTTTTAGTCTTTATTTGATAAGTGGTGCAGATGAATCACGCTGCATTAAAGTAGGTTCAAAAAAGCGATTTATAACAAGGTTTTTATTTTGATAAACATCTTTAAGCACTAATTTAGCAGCCATTTCGCCCATTTTTCCGATCGGATTATCAATCGTCGTGAGTGTAGGGTACAGATAATTTGCAAAAATAACGTTATCAAATCCAACAATCGATAAATCGTTTGGTAAATTATAACCGTGCTCTCGAGCATATTTCATAGCACCGGAAGCCATTTCGTCATTGGCGCACACTAGTGCAGTAAAGCTAAGCTTTTCATCAATAAAATGTTTTAAGCCTTTACTACCACCGGTTTCGTTAAAGTCCCCAATGTAATAAAGCGCAGGATCAAATTTAATACCAGCCTCTGTGAGTGCTTGTTTATGACCCTCTAAGCGGTTAAAAGCATCGGCTTTAAACTGCGGACCTGCAATGTACGCTATTTGTGTATGGCCTTGATTTAATATCGATTTAGTGGCTAGGTAGCCACCTAATTGATTATCTAAACTGATACAGTTATCTTTTAATTGCTCTACGTAACGGCTCATTAAATAAACGGGCGTAGAGCCTTTACTTAGTTTTATTAGGTAGTCGTCTGAAACGGCTTCTACGTGCAAAATAATAGCATCGCAGCGTCTGCTAATTAAAAACTCAATGCCTTCTTGTTCTTTGTCTTCTTCACTGTGCCCGGTGGTAATAATAACGTGTTTACCCGCAGCACGAAGCTCCGACTCAATACCTGCCATCATTTGGGCAAAGAAAGGACCATGTAACTCAGACACTAAAATACCGACACTGTTAGTACAGTTAGAGGCTAAAGATTGCGCTATTGAATTAGGCTTGTAGCCAAGCTGCGCCATAGCATCAAGCACTTTTTGTTTGGTTTTATCGCTTACACGGGTATTTTTGTTCATCACGCGAGAAACGGTGGCTAACGATACGCCCGCAAGCTCTGAGACTTGATAAATTGTTGCCATGTTATTTGTTCACTCGCTTATCCTTAACTACTTCGGCTAAATAATACCTTAGAGTATATATCTTAACTAGCTGTTAGTTTAGATTGAATATTTTCAACAACCTGATTAGTCAGTGTATATTTTTTCATTATGTAGGCAACAAATAATGAGCCAAAAGCAGGTAGTACAGTGAATGACAGTAAAATACCGTGTTGAGTATCAATAGTTTGTACTACATCAGCCTGATAGCTATAAAAAGATAACAACCAGCCTGCAATTGCGCCGCCTACTGCCACGCCCATTTTAATAAAAAATATGACACCTGAATAAACTAAACCGGTAATGCGTACACCAGTTTTTTCATGCCCGTAATCTATAGTGTCGGCCATTTTTGCCCACAACAACGGGGTTGCCATATCTAAAAAGAATTTCCATAAAATAAAGGCTGTAAATGCGAGTACTAATTGATCTTCACTAATAAAGTAGCTAAATCCGCAAATAGCGGCAGCAATAACTTGTAAGCTTATATAGGCTTTTATTTTACAAAAGCGCTTTGCAAGCGGTTGAGCTAAAGCACACCCTAGCATGCTTGCTGCAACGCCTAGAGTCATAAAGAGGGTGATTAAATCGTCTCGACCTAAATAGTATTTTACGTAGTAAACAGCAAGCGTAAGCCTTAATACTTGACCGGTAAGTAAAAAGAACGCAGCTAAGCAAAGCGTTCGCCATTGATCGTTTTTAACTAATGCTTTAACACTTTGGGCAAAAGGAATGTTTTGCTCTTTTGGCTGTTGTATACGCTCTTTTGTGCCTAAAAAACAAACTAAAAACAGTACAAAGCCTAAAATGCTCATTGCAGTCATGGTGTATTGATAGCCCTTAGCTGCATCGCCTTGGCCAAAGTACTCAACCATTGGCATAGTACAACCCGCAACTATTACGCCGCCTAACATACCAAATACAAAGCGGTAAGACTGAATAGTCACGCGCTCTTTTACGTCGCTTGTAAGTACACCGCCCAATGCACAATAAGGAATATTGATAGCGGTGTAAGCCACCATAAGTAGTGTATAAGTAGTAAAGGCGTAAATTATTTTATCGGTGCCTTCTAAATGAGGCGTAGTAAACGCTAAAATACTAATAATGGCAAAAGGAAGCGAAAGCCACAGTAAATAGGGGCGAAAGTGCCCCCAGCGCGTATGTGTTTTGTCAGCAAGGTTGCCCATTAATGGGTCGGTTACGGCATCAAAAATACGTACTGCTAAAAACATAGTACCGACAACAGCGGGTGATAAACCCACTACGTCTGTGTAGTACAGCATTAAAAACATCATAACTGTTTGAAAAATAATATTACTGGCGGTGTCGCCTAAGCCATACGCTATTTTTTCTTTTACACTGACCATGATTATTTATCCCGCTTTATACTTGTTTTTAGTTATGGGTATGCTCTTATCTTTTAGAGATGAGTTCTTTATAAGCTAAGCCACTGTTTTTAATAGTGCGTTGCTGGGTTTTATAATCTACATACACAATACCAAAACGTTTTAAATAGCCTTCTGCCCATTCAAAGTTATCCATTAGGCTCCAAGCAAAGTAGCCATGTATAACAACACCTTGTTCAATTGCATTATGAACCGCGTTTAAATGAGTATTATAATAACTTAAACGGTCTAAGTCGTTAACTTCACCATTATTATACGTATCGGGCATTGCTGCACCATTTTCGGTTATATAAATAGGCGGTAAGGTGTATGTTTTATTAAGCGATACGAGCAGGTCGGTGAACGATTGCGGGTAAATTTCCCACCCCATATCAGTTAGCGGGCCTGTAGGCGCAATAGGCTCATAAATGTCAGTAGGGTGCGCTTTATAAACTTGGCGGGTATAAAAGTTAATACCTAAGTAATCAATAGATTGAGAAATTAGTTCCATATCGCCCTCAAGAATCTCAGGCTGATGGTTTAATGGTAATTGATTAATTATATCAGGATATTGGGCATCAATTATTGGTTTTATATACCACTGATTAAGATAGTCGTCTGCAAATGCAGTGGCTTTTAAGTCTTCATCACTTTGAGTAAGGCTATAACACGGCGTAAAGTTAAGCACTATGCCATTTAATGTATTAGGCGAGTTTTGCTTTAATACGCTCATAGCGAGTCCGTGGGCTAATAATAAATGGTGCGCTGCTTTACGGCCATATTCTTTACCCACTTTACCTGGGGCATGAATACCAATTTCGTAACCTAAAAACGCACTACAAAATGGTTCATTCAATGTGGCGTAAGAGTGAACGCGATCGCCAAAGGCTTTGGTAATTAAATTTACGTAATGTTCAAAAGCGTAAGCTGTTTGTCTGTTAAGCCAACCGCCTTCATCTTCAAGATGTTGCGGTAAATCCCAGTGGTACAAAGTAACAAAGGCTTTAATATTGCGACGTTTTAGCTCATCTAAAATATCAGTATAAAACTTCACGCCTACAGGATTTAACTTTGCGTCTTGTGTCATCACGCGCGGCCATGAAATAGAAAGCCTGTAAGCATCTACGCCAAGTGACTCAATAAGGTCTATATCATCACGCCAAAGGTTATAGTGATCGCACGCGGTATGACCGTCTGAGCAATCGACTATTTTATTGGGCGTATCGCAAAAAGTGTCCCAAATACATGGGAGACGATCTTGTGATCCGCCTTCTATTTGAAAAGAAGCTGTGGCCACACCGTATACAAAGTTTTTAGATAAAAGCGGTGAATGGGGTGGTAGTGATAATTTAGTCATTAATAACAAACCTTTTGTTAGTCATTTACAGAGAAATCAGCTCTGTGTTTTTGCTTAATTAATGCTGTATGAGGGTACAAAAAATAAAAAGTGTTGAAATATACAGCTTGTTCGTATTTAATTGCATATGAAAGCGCTTACATTTAAGGTTAGTGTTTATTAATTCTTAGGTCAACTCTTTAATGCTTCTGGATGGTTTAAAGACAGCTGAAAACTAAAACAGGGCAGCTTAAGAATAGATTTATAATAATAAAATACGGAGAACACATGGCAAGTTCAGCACCAGTGACAACACACACACAGTCGCAAAACCATCAGGATAAAAATTACAGTTTTGCATTAACTTCTCTAACAACATTATTTTTTATGTGGGGATTTATAACCTGCTTAAATGATATTTTAATCCCACACTTAAAAGCCGTATTTAACTTAACGTATGTACAAGCCATGTTGGTTCAGTTTTGCTTTTTTGGCGCTTACTTTTTAATGTCACTTCCAAGTGGTTATATAGTTAAAAAGGTGGGCTATAAAAAAGGGATTGTGATTGGATTATTAATTGCAGCAGCCGGGTGTATATTATTTTACCCAGCAGCGTCTTTACATAGTTACTCTGTATTTTTATTCGCTTTATTTGTACTTGCCAGCGGCATAACGTTATTGCAAGTATCTGCTAATCCTTACGTAAGTTTGTTGGGCTCACCAAAAACTGCATCGTCTCGACTTACGCTTACCCAAGCTTTTAATGCATTAGGTACTACTGTTGCGCCATCATTTGGTGCTCTGTTAATTCTAGACTCAGCGTCAGAAGCCTTTTTAACACCGGCTCAAAATGCAGAGTCAGTTCAACTTCCTTACCTCCTTTTAGCTGCAATGCTGATTTTACTAGCCGGTATTTTTGCTTGGCTTAAATTACCAGACATTATGAGCGAGCAAAAAGCAGAAGCCGAAAAATCAGAAGCAATTGAAGGCAGTGCTTGGCAGTATCGCCATCTTGTATTAGGTGCTGTGGGTATATTTATGTATGTAGGCGCCGAAGTGGCAATTGGTAGCTTTTTAGTAAGCTTTTTAGCACAAGAAAATATAGCAGGGCTAAAAGAGAATGTTGCAGCTCATTACATCACTTATTATTTTGGTGGTGCTATGGTTGGGCGTTTTATTGGTGCTGCTGTAATGCAAAAACTACCCGCTGGTAAAGTACTTGGCTTTAACGCAACCATGGCTATTATTTTAGTCATTATTGCCATGAGCACGTCGGGTCAATTAGCAATGTGGTCAATCCTATTGGTTGGTTTATTTAATTCTATTATGTTCCCAACTATTTTTAGTTTAGCGTTAAATGGACTTGGTAAGCATACCGCTCAAGGGTCTGGTATTTTGTGTTTGGCGATTGTAGGTGGTGCAATAGTGCCACTTTTACAAGGTGCGCTTGCTGATAGTGTGGGTGTTCAACTTTCGTATGTTTTACCTATTTTATGTTACATATTTATTGTTTTTTACGGCCTACGAGGCAGCAAACCAGTATTAGTGAAGGAGCCATCATAATGAAAACGACTTTTAAACTTAATGCATTAGCAATTGCAACGTTAGTAGGAAGTGTTACTGCACTAAGCGGATGTACTAACGAAAGCAATGTTGAAAAAGTAAATGTTGAAGCGCAATCAAAGCTTGAGAAAATTTGGCCAAAGCTTTCAATTGCAGTGAAAAAAGACCCTGCTATTGAAGCTCAAATTGTCACGTTTTTAGAAAATATGACGCTTGAGCAAAAAGTAGCGCAAATGATTCAACCAGAAATTCGTGATATTACCGTTGAAGACATGCGTAAATATGGTTTTGGCTCTTATCTTAATGGCGGTGGTGCTTTTCCTAATGGCGATAAGCATGCAACACCAGAGGATTGGGTTGCACTTGCAGAAAAAATGTATCAAGCATCTATTGATGACTCAGTGGATGGCAGCAAAATTCCGACTATGTGGGGCACCGATGCAGTACATGGTCATAATAACGTAATTGGCGCGACACTTTTTCCACATAATATTGGTTTAGGTGCGGCTAATAACCCCGATTTAATAGAGCAAATAGCGTCTATTACCGCAGTAGAAGTAATGGCTACGGGGATAGATTGGGTATTTGCACCCACTGTAGCAGTAGTACGAGACGACCGATGGGGCAGAACGTACGAAGGCTATTCTGAAGATCCAAAAATTGTTCACGATTACTCAGCAGCGATTGTAAATGGATTGCAAGGTAAAGCCGATGGCGACTTTTTAAGTGATAAGCGCGTTATTAGCACGGTTAAGCACTTTATTGGCGATGGCGGCACCGTTGATGGGGATGATCAGGGAAATAATATAGACAGCGAGCAATCGCTATTTGATATTCATGCTCAAGGTTACGTAGGTGGTTTGTCGGCGGGTAGTCAATCTGTTATGGCATCTTTTAATAGCTGGAATGGCGTTAAAAATCACGGCAATAAATACTTACTTACAGATGTATTAAAAACACGTATGGGTTTTGATGGTTTTGTAGTGGGTGATTGGAACGGCCATGGGCAAATTAAAGGCTGTACTAACGAAAGCTGCCCAGAAGCGGTAAATGCTGGCCTTGATATTTTTATGGTGCCAACAGGCGCGTGGAAGCCGCTATATGAAAATACAATTGCACAAGTAAAAGCAGGTAAAATAAGTATGAGCCGCATTGATGATGCGGTGGCACGTATATTACGCGTTAAGTTACGCGCTGGGTTATTTGATAAACCAAGTCCGGCTAAGCGTCTTTACTCGGGTAAAACAGAGCTTATTGGCGCTCAAGAGCATCGCGAAGTAGCACGTCAAGCTGTGCGCGAATCGCTTGTATTACTTAAAAATAAAAATAACCTATTACCTATCGCAGCTAATCAACGCGTACTTGTTGCTGGTGATGGTGCCGATAATATAGGCAAACAGTCTGGTGGTTGGAGTATTACGTGGCAAGGAACCAATAACAAAAATGCAGACTTCCCTGGAGCAACGTCAATTTACAAAGGGCTTGAAGAGCAAATATCTGCAGCAGGTGGAAGTGTTACTTTAAGTGCTGATGGTACTTTTGAACAGCGTCCTGATGTTGCCATTGTTGTATTTGGTGAAGAACCATACGCAGAAGGGCACGGCGATAAAGATAACCTTGAGTTTGAGCGCGGAAATAAAAAGTCATTAGCACTTTTAAGCTCGTTAAAAGAGCAAGGCATCCCTGTTGTATCTGTGTTTATTTCAGGTCGACCTATGTGGGTGAACAGCGAACTTAACGCATCTGATGCGTTTGTAGCTGCATGGTTACCAGGTACAGAAGGTGCGGGTATTGCTGATGTGTTATTAAAAGCGGCAGACGGCACCATCCAAAATAACTTTAAAGGTAAGCTATCGTTTTCTTGGCCTAAATCGGCGGTACAAACTGCGGTTAATAAAGGCGATGAAAATTACGACCCATTACTTCCTTATGGTTTTGGTTTAACGTATGGCGATAAAAACGTGCTAGCTGACGACCTTGATGAAGACTCTAAACTTGATAACTCAGGGCTTACGAGTATGGATATACTTGTTGGTGCACCTGTAGCACCATGGCGCTTATTGTTAAAATCGGGCGATGAGCTTTTAGATGTATCGAGTAGTACGCATGAATTTGGTGCAATTAAATACCGTACTGAGGACAAAACAGTACAAGAAGACGCGCGCCAATTTAACTTCAGCGGTGCAGAAAAAGCCAGTGCTGAAATAGTAACAAGCTTTGCAGAAGATACCATTGCCTACGTTGAAGCAAACAGTGTGATTAGCTTTGATATTAAATTAAACGAAGCACTCACGAGCGATGTAGCCCTTGCCATGACTTGTTCTGGTGAGTGTGGTGCAAGCATTGATTTAGCAAACGTCGTGGATAAAACTATTGAAAATAAATGGCAGTCAGTATCAATCGATTTAGGTTGTTTTGCTGATAAGGGTGTTAATTTTGCAAGCCTTACAAGCCCATTTAGCTTGCACAGCAATGGTAAAGCATCAATTTCTGTAGCTAATATTCAGTTTGTGCCAAATAAAGCGGACGAGGCTACGCTGTCTTGTAAGTAGTTTATTAACTTTATTGTGTGTATACCAAAGCCCTTCTAATGAAGGGCTTTTTTTATGGATAGGTGTTAGCTAGATAAAATATGGTAGTGTAAATATAGTTGTTTTTAATGCGCTTATAAGTCACTTAAAAGCAATTAACTTTTCGTGAGTAAGCTTTTTTCATCAAAGGTTACTACTTTGTCTCGGCCTGTTTCTTTAGCTAAGTAAAGGCGTTTATCGGCATAAGCGAGCAGCTCTTTTATAGTTGCATTCCCATTAATTGCATTACTTACCCCAGCGCTTACGGAAAGTTTTATATGCTGATTTTCATGATAAAAAGCTTGAGTGCTTATATTCTTTCTTAATAGCTCAGCATCACTTTTTGCTGCACTAAGGGTGTAATCAGGTAGTAAAATGGCAAATTCTTCTCCGCCAATTCTGGCACTAATACCTACATTTAAAAATTGCTCTTTAATAAAGTGAGATATCCACTTAATTGCGTGGTCGCCCGCTTCGTGACCAAACTGATCGTTTACACGTTTAAAAAAATCTATATCGAGCAAAATAACAGACACATTTTTGTCTATATTTTTAGGATCACTTAGTGCTTCTTTACTTTTTGTAAAAAAGCCACGGCGATTAAGTAATTGGCTTAAAGTATCGGTGTTAGCAAGGCTTGAAAGTGTATGCTCTGTATTAGAGGCCAGCAGGTATGGCAATATTAGTGCGCTACAAGTGGCCAAAATTAAATGGCTACTTAAGATAAGTTGCAGTGGCTCTATGTAGTTTGGCGAATTAGTACTAAAAATAGATATTGCCAACAGTGTTGTTTGTATAAGCATTAAAATGCTGTGAATTGAAAAACAAACTATCAGCGTTTTTTTTTGCAAAGTGGCTACAAAGTTCATCTGCTTAATAATATATGCGGAATATAGGTATAAAACCGAAATAATTAAGCTTGTCAGCATTTGCCCTGCAGGGTCTGAATATATGGGTAATAAAGCAACCCCCGTTAATCCAAGGAGACAATACAGAGGTTTTAAGTTTAGTGCCTTACTGTGCTTATATTTATTTAACCCAATAATAATTAACAATGGACTTAGTAATATAAAAATATCAGCCAAATAGTGAGTAATAAAAGGCGCGTCTATTACTAACTTTAAACAGGCAAGTAACTCGGCAAATGCAAAGGTAATGCACGCTAGGCCAAATAATAAAAATGATGTTTGTTTTTTAAAGTTATGTACGGATAAAAAAAACAAGCCTATTAATACGTTAAGAATAAAAGAGAGACTGATCACAGTAGGCAGGTGTAGCATTTAAGATTCTCTTTTATTAAAGATAGGCGTGGTTGGCGTGGAAAACGTGCTGATTATTATGTATTAATGTTTAAAGGTCAATATGGGTAAAAAGTAGTAATTTACCCATATATCTAATTTGAAAGGGATTTTAACTGAACGAATATTAACGCCCGCTAAACCAAGCTCTCTAAAGCCGATTTTATATCAGGATGATGAAAACGATAATTGTTAACGAGTGCCTTTTTAGGGACTACAAATTGCCCCGTTGTTAGTAAGTCTGACATTTCACCCATTAATAGTTTAAGTACTGGGGTTGGCATAGTGATAAATGCAGGTCGAGAGAGCGCCTCGCCTAAGCTTTTACTAAATTGAGCATTGCTTACAGGGTTGGGTGCTGTTGCGTTAACAGGGCCTGATATTTCTGGGTGTTTAATAATAAAGAGTATTAGCTGAATCATATCGTCGATGTGTATCCACGACATGCCTTGCTCGCCATTACCAATCGGGCCACCCAAGCATAATTTAAAAGCAGGCAACATTTTTCCAAGTGCACCTCCTTTTTTAGCTAAAACAATACCCGTTCGCAAAAGACATACTCTGGTTTGTTCTGATTGGGCGAGTAGTGCTGCATTTTCCCAGTCTTTACAAAGCTGGTGGCTAAATTCATCGTGTGGGCGTTCAAAAGTTTCATCAATAGGATTACTATTTTGTCGACCATAAAAACCAATTGCACTGCCAGATATAAAAGTATGCGGAGCAGTACTACAGGCTTTAATTGCTTCACTAATTTGCTGTGTAATATCAATACGACTGTTTCGTATTATTTGCTTTTGTTTGTCGCTCCAGCGTTTATTTACAATCGGCTCGCCAGCGAGATTAATAACGATATCAACAGTGTTAAAGTCAACATCACTAATGTCACTTACGGCTTTAACTTTGTGGCCTAATAATACGTTTGCTTTAGTTGGATTGCGGCTAAGTACAGTAACAGTATTATGATGAAGTAAAAAAGGGCATAAGTGCTTACCAATTAATCCGGTCGCGCCAGTTATAAATATATGCATTATTTATCCTTACAATAAAATAGAAGCAAGTGATTAAAAAACATACTCGCTAGCAAACAGCTTTGCAAATTTATACGTAAAACAGGCTTTTATGATCACTTCGTAATTATTTCATTTAATTACCTTTTGCCTTACACTGGGACGATATAGTTAATAAAAGGATTAATAAATTGGCAAGTTTAACTGGAGTAAATAAAAGCTTAATAGTTTTTGCTTCCTTAGTAGTGGTCCTCGCTGGAATAAAAGCCGCGAGTGTAATTATTATTCCGTTTATTTTGGCGGCATTTATTGCCATTATTTGTAATCCGCTTATCAAGTTTTTTGCGCGCTACAAAATTCCTAAAGGCATTGCTGTTATGTTGGTCGTGCTGATTATAGTTGGCTTAGGGGTAAGCCTTGGCGGGCTTGTAGGGCAATCTATCAACGATTTTTCTCAGCAGCTTCCTGAGTATAAAACACAACTTAAAGAAGAATTTGTGTGGCTGGTCGATTTAGCATCTCAATACAATATACTGATCAATAAAGATCAGTTAATTAATATGTTCGACCCTGGCAAAATGGTTGATGTGGCCACTAATATGCTCACTGGGTTAGGTGGCGTAATGGCAAACATGTTTTTAATTATTTTAACGGTTGTTTTTATGCTGTTTGAAGGGCCAATGTTGAGCAAGAAAATACATATGGCACTTGAAGACCCTGATAGTAAAATGAAGCAAATTGACCGCTTTTTAGAATCTATTAATTCATACTTGGCAATTAAAACGCTAGTAAGTTTAGGGACGGGTATTATTGCTGCGTTTTATTTATGGATTTTAGACGTTGACTACTTTGTGCTTTGGGGCGTTTTGGCATTTATGTTCAATTACATTCCAAATATAGGTTCAATTATTGCGGCTGTACCAGCTGTATTACTTGCCCTTATTACTCAAGGCCCATTAGTGGCAGGACTTGTTGCTGCAGGGTATTTAACAATAAATACGGTAATGGGTAATATTGTAGAGCCTAAATTTTTGGGTAAAGGGCTGGGTCTTTCAACGTTAGTGGTGTTTTTATCATTAATATTTTGGGGCTGGTTATTAGGTACTGTGGGTATGCTTTTATCTGTACCATTAACAATGATTGTAAAAATAGCCCTAGAAGCCAGTGCAGAAGGCAAGTGGGTTGCCACTTTACTGGGCAGTGGTGAAGACGTTACTAAAAATAACTAACATTTATAACCATCAAGGGCTGTAAAATTAAAACCCTTGATGGTTAAGTTATCAATAAATACAGGGCTATTAATTAATAAACGATTTAATAGCGTCATCCACTGCGTTTATTGCGCCTTCTAAATACCCTGCTTCTTGTTTTGCAAACTCACTCGCTACAAAATGAATATTGAGGTTACTTAATTGCTCTTCCAAGTTTGAAAAATCAAATTCTGGGTGCTGTGAAGGCTGAGTTTGATCGTCCCTATTAGCTACAAATTTATCCTCTGCCCAGTCTTTAATACAGTATCCGGTTGCCTTTTCAGCATCCTTACCATAAAAGTAGCTGAGCTGTTGGGCACAGGCTTGAATTAATTGCTCTTGAGTTACTTGGTTTCGTGATAAGTAGGGCACACCTATAAAGCCAAATAATGCGGCGTAATTACTATCCTCAGCACTGGCATCGTGAATTTCGACCATAGGGCCTACGCGGCTAAAGCATTGCCCAGATAAGTTTTTATCACGCCAAAATGCATGTTCAAAAGTAGCTATAAACTTGGCCTGTCCTGCCATCCATGTAGGTACACTACTGAGGCGGTTTATGAGTGTTGGAGTCGCCCATAGTTCAGGTGTTAAATGCGTTGTAACCATACGAGGAGGAATTGCTGAAATTAATTTGCCAGTAGTAAAGTGCTTTATATTGCCTAAGTGATTAACAGTAACTTGCCAGTTATTATCACCTTTTTTAAGCTCAGTGACATTGTGTTCTAATAGCACTGAATTAGGATTAAGCTGCTCATATAAGGCAGTTATTAAGGTATTCATGCTGTGTTTGAGTCTAAATAGTTGCATATCTTCAGCGCCTGCAATTTGTTGAGGTTGCTTGGAGTTAGGTGCTTGATATAACACATCACCTTTATGGTATTGCTCAAATATACTTAAGTTGAGTGACTTTATTAGCGCTTGAATTTTTGGTTGGTGGGGAAATATCCACGTAGGACCCAAATCAAAACTAACATCATTATTTATTGGTGATTGCGCGGAAAAAATTCGGCCACCTAATTGCGATTTAGCTTCTAATAATAAGTACTCAATATTAAGTTGTTGTAATTTATACGCACTGTATAAACCAGCAAGTCCGCCACCTATAATAATTACTGGTTTAGTCATCTGTTTACCCATTATTTTTTAGCAATCTACTAGTAGGTAGTTTGTTTTGATGTGAATAAATTGTCAAGTAAGCTAAAGGGAGTGAGTAAATAAACGTAACTAGTTTAGTGTGTTTAAGTTACGTCAAAATGGGTGTTTTAGTGATTCTGTAAATTGATTTATAAGCTCAATTTCACACTGTTTATAGCTAATGGCTGCGGTTGTCGCATCAGGAAGTTTTATTAAGTAACGCCATTGGCAGGCGCTCTCAAGGTACTTTTCGTTATTTTTAATGCTGCGCATGAATAACGGCAGTACTTGCGTATTGCCTGTGCTTTCTTGTGATTGAGTTAGCTCATATTTACGCTTTTGTATCCAACTACCTTGTGCTTGTTTTGCTTTATCAATTTGGCTATCTAGGCATTGAATATATCGCTTAGCTTCATCGGTTGTTGCTTTAGCGGTTAAAGCACATGCCTCATCTGCAAAGCTGTATTGGCTTGAAGCTAATAACACAATGGCAGTTAGTTGTAATAAATGGTTACTTTTTGTCATTGTAATTAAACTCTAAAATAAATTGAGCGCCGCCTAAGTTATCAGCTTCTGTAATGGTAAGTGTACCGCGATAGGACTTAACCAAGTCAGATACAATTGCCATCCCTACGCCGTGTCCGCTTTCGTATGTATCCAGACGAGTACCCCGTGTAAGTAGAGATTCACGTTTGTCCTCTGGTACGCCAGGGCCATCATCGCTAATTCCAATACACAAAGTTTTGCTTTGAATAACTTGTATTGCTACTTGTGAGCGACACGCTTTACAGGCGTTATCAATCAGGTTGCCAAGTAATTCCATTAAATCTGTTTGGTCACCTAAAAAGTAATCTTTTTCGGTTACGGTGCAGGTAAAAATAATATCTTTATCACGGTACACTTTTGCCATAGCACTGAGTATTGAATCGAGTACTGGCTTAATAGGTGTTTGTTTTTTCCAGGTGTCTGATGCACCGGTTGCAGCACGCTTTAATTGGTGCTCGATCATCACATTAATTCGGTCGAGTTGTTCTTGTGCATCGGCATCGTTTGCCAATGGACTTGATTTAAGTACCGCAAGCGGTGTTTTAAGTGCATGAGCAAGGTCGCTTAATGAGGCTCTGTAGCGCTCTTTTTGGCGTTGTTGCGACTCAAGTAGCAAGTTTAGGTCTGCTTTTATTGTTTGCAATTCTACAGGGTAGAGGCCTTTAATTTCTTGAATATCACCCGATTCAATTGCTTTTATTTCTTTATCGAGTCGTTGGAGTGGGCGAGCGCTCCAAATAAAACCAATCGCCATCAGGCCTGCAATTGCAATGCCCATTATAAACATCCAATCTACAAGGGTTTGCTTAAAGCCATCCATTAAACGAAGTAGAGCTTCATTGCGTTTAACTAATATAAAGCGAGCTTGTTCAGACTGGTCTATGTTATTTAAAATTACAGTCAGGCTAAGTTGCCAGTAAGCGGTGTTATTATACTCCACGCGCCTGAAATCGGCGGCACCGGCTTTGGTTTCTATTTGCTCTGGTACATAGTTTAAGTTTACAGCCGATTCTGAGTTCCAAACAGGAGCATCATCGCGGTAAATCATTGCGTAGGTATCTGAATTTAATCTGTTTAACTCAGGCGCTAAAATAGTGCTGGGCATAATAATACCATGCTCAGTAAAGTCGACTTCAGATATTAGCGAGTAAAGCTGTGCTTCGAGAGTTTTTTCAGTCGCATCAACAAGTGAAGCGTAATACGCTTTGCCAATTGAATAAAATAAGATAGGGAGCGCGACTAATAAAACAAAGACAAGGATAAATCCTTGCCTTATTTTTAACGATATTTGCGGTATTACCACTGGCTTTTAAGCCTGTAACCACGCCCACGTAGTGTCTCTACTGGGTTTAGCACACCATCAGGGTCAAGCTTTTTACGTAAACGTAGTACAAATACTTCAATTACGTTTGAATCAAGATCGAAATCTTGGTCGTAAATATGCTCAGTAAGTTCTGATTTAGAAATTACTTTTTGCGGATTTACCATTAAGTATTCAAGTACTTTATATTCGTAAGCTGTAAGGCTAAGCTCTTTATCATCAACCCATACTTGTTGTGAACGTGTATGAATTTTAATTGGGCCCGCAGTCATTTCTGGATTTGCTTTACCAGCACTGCGACGAATTAATGCATTACAACGTGCAATAAGTTCTTCAACATGAAATGGTTTGGTAAGGTAGTCATCAGCACCTGCATCTAAACCTTCTACTTTATCCTGCCAGCGATCGCGCGCTGTTAAGATTAAAATAGGAATAGTAATGCCTTGTGCTCGTGCTTTATTGATTAGCTCAATACCGTCTATTTTAGGTAAACCTAAATCAACTACGGCCATATCAAGCGGGTATTCTGTAATGTGGAAAAGACCTGCTTCACCATCGTGACATAAATCCACGCTGTAACGTTCTTTTTCTAAAGCATTACGTAGGTTATCTGCTAAATGTAAATCGTCTTCAATAACTAAAATTCGCATTTGTTAATCCTTTTTCACTTCGCCGGTTTTTTTATTTATATGTAAATCAACGACGTGGCCGTCAGATTTGAGTATTCGTACGGTATAAAAATCTGTTTTTTCGGTAATTTTTAAGGTCTTACCGCCTATTGTTTTCTTTGCAAGTATTACGGCTTTCTTTTTGTCCACCTCAGCATGAGATGCTTGGGCGGCCGTCGCTGCTTGAGCAAAGTTAGCTAAGCTAACACAAGCAATAAAACCGAGGCTTAATAATACGCGCATAATGGAAAACTCCTAGACCAGACCCACTTAGTTTAATGAACTAAGTTACTAAAATTCAAGTAAAAACGCTAAATTCGCTTTCATCTTGGTAATTTTAATTAAAATCTTGTGAACAAACCCTGAATTACAGTGCAACGCACGCTCTTAGGGTTTAATACACTTTTAAGCAGGGAATACTTTTTTGAAAGGTTTAACAACTGTATTTTCATAGATGCCAGCGGCAACGTAAGGGTCAGCTGCTGCCCATTCTCGAGCGGCTTCAATTGACTCAAACTCAGCAACAACTAATGAACCGGTAAAACCTGCTTCTTGAGGATCTTCACTATCGACTGCCGGAAATGGACCCGCGGTAAGTAAACGATTTTGAGAATCAAGCTCACTAAGGCGCGCTAAATGTGCAGGGCGTGCTGTTTTTCTGAGCTCTAAGCTATTTTCAACGTCTGTTGAATGAATCATGTACAACATAAGTAATCTCATAAAAATTGTTAAATTTGATTAACGCAATACTACCACAGCGTTGAAAATTGGTGAATTAAAAGCGTATTTACACAGGTTTACACATCGATTTTATTTTTACACTGTAATTGCTTGAAAATCTCTGTGTAACACTGGTAGAGTCGCTGAAATATACAAAATAATAAAAAGGTTTCAAGCATGAGCGAAAATAGAGAACGATTTAGTTCCCGTCTCGGATTCATATTAGCGGCGGCAGGTTCGGCTGTTGGTATTGGTAATTTAGTTGGCTTTCCGGTTTCTGCTACTAAAAATGGCGGCGGCGCATTTTTATTAATTTACGCTTTATTTGTCGTATTCATTTGTTTACCAGTCATGATGGCTGAAATGGCAATGGGTCGTAACGCTCAAAAAGATCCACTTGGTTCGTATAAGCTATTATCTAATAACGATAAAAAATGGAAGTTTGCAGGCTTTTTAGCCGTGCTTACGCCATTTATGATTGCTGTATTTTATATGGTAATTACTGTTTGGATTTTTGGCTATTTAACGCAAACAGGCCTAGGTAATTTAGATTTATTAGCAGATCCCGGCCACTTTGGTGTTTTTATCAATAGTTACACTGTGTTTGGTTATATGGCCGTTGTGGTTATTATGGTGAACTTAATTTTATTAGGCGGTGTTAAGCAGGGCATAGAAAAAGCCGCTAAGTTTTTAATGCCCGCCTTATTGGTTATGCTGCTTGCCCTCGTTATTTATGTATTAACGCTTGATAACGCAATGGCCGGTGTTAAATACTATATTATTCCTGATTTTTCTAAAATGAATGCAAGTGTCTTAAATGGCGCATTAAGCCAAGCGTTTTTCTCGCTATCTTTGGGCATGGGTATCTTAATGACTTACGCGTCGTATATTTCTAAAAAGGATGACATTGTAAGTAGCGCTAAAATGGTTGCTATTACTGACTCACTTGTTGCGTTTGTAGCTGGTTTAATGGTGCTACCGGCTATATTTAGTTTTGATCCAAATACAGACCCTGCTGCACTTTCTGACTCGTCTGTATCGATGATTTTTGTATACCTACCTAAAATCTTATTAGCACTGCAAAATGATATTGGCTATGTAGGTGCATCTATTGTTGCATTCTCGTTCTTCTTATTAGTCTTTTTTGCAGCAATTACCTCACTTGTTTCAATAGTAGAAGTCCCGACTGCAACCCTAAGTGACCGCAAAGGTATTAGCCGTAAAAAAGCATTGGGCATCCTTACACTTTCAACCGGCGTACTTACTATTTTATGTACAATGTCGTTTGGTATGATTGACAGCCTTACTTCGTTCACCAGTTATGGCGGCGTTAATAAGAGCTTTTTTGATATTATTGTTGATGTATTTTACGACACAATTTTACCGCTTAATGGGTTAATGGTGTGTTTGTTTGTAATGTACCGCTGGAAAAAAGCACGCTTAACACAAGAGCTAAGCTTAGGTTCGCCTAATTATGCGGGAAGCTTTATGGAAAAGTACGTTAACTTTTCACTTTCAACGTTTATTCCTGTTATTTTAGCTGTGATATTTATTAATACAGTGGCGACTAAGTTTTTCCACTTAAAAATATTTGGCTTTTAAATAGACCTCTTTAAAAGCTTATTGAATAATATAATGCCGCTCAGCTAAGCTCTGCGGCATTTTTTATGAGCGTTTCTACAGGTATCTGTTAAAAGGATTTAAAATGAATAAAATTATTATTGGGTTTGCTTTTGCTATTTCATCATTTGGCGCATTTGCACAAAGTGCTGATGGTTGGCCAGAAGGCGGTGCAATGCATACTGGCAATATTTATAATTTAGAGGGCAATAGATACAAAACTAAAATCAGTAAAATGATGGATGAAATTTACCCGCAACTAACTGATGATTACCAAGTTGATGCAGTTAAAGCACAAATAAAAGCATGGGAGCAGTATATAGACGCTACATGTAACGTTGTTGGCATAGCAACGGGGGCAGGTGGCTCTTGGCCCTCAACGTATAGTGTTAAATGCGAAAGAAGCCTAAGTTATGATAGATACTTTGCTACTAAAAACGCGCTGAAGTGCGTTAATAGATTAAGTAAGGAAGAGTTTGTAGGGCGTAGCGAAAAGTTAAATTGTTTAATTCAAACATTAAATATAAAAATATTTTAAGGTTTGCAGCGCTACAGCTAAATTATACAGTTAGCTGTAGCATTTTAGGCTTTATAGCAACTCAATACTTACTGTTGCGCCTTTTTCGATATTGCCGCTTTGCGCCGGAACTACAATTAAACAGTTAGCTTTACTAAGCGACGAAAGTACACCCGAGCCCTGTTTATTAAACGGGGCAACTACCAAGTCACCTTGTTCGTTAATTGTTGCAGTACCGCGCTGAAAGTCAGCTCTGCCAGGGCGCTTTTTAATGACGGATGTAGTAACAGCGTTAAAGCGCATTTTAGGGTTTACGTCACCAAGACCCGACAGCTTTTGCAGTGCAGGCTCTACTAACTGATTAAACGTAACAGCAGCCGACACAGGGTTACCTGGCAAGCCAAAAAAGTAACTGTTACTTAATTTACCAAAGGCAAAAGGTTTGCCTGGTTTCATGGCTATTTTCCAAAAGTGGATATTGCCAATTTCGTTGAGCACTTCTTTGGTAAAGTCGGCTTCACCAACCGATACACCGCCTGAGCTTATTACGGCATCGGCAAGTTCGTTCGCTTTTAAAAATGCATTAGTGATGAGTTCTTTGTCATCAGGGATTATTCCTAAATCAAGCACGTCTATATTTTTTTGTTGCAGCGCACTAATAATAACAGCGCGGTTGCTTTCAAAAATAGCGCCTTGCTTAAGAGGCTGACCAGGTTCTATTAGCTCATCGCCTGTAGAAAGCACGGCTATTTTTAGGGTTCTTACCACATCTATATTCGCAATTCCTAAAGATGCCAGTAATCCCACATCAACGGCTTTTAATTTATCGCCTGCTTTTAAAATAACGTCGTCTATAGCAATATCTTCGCCAGCAAAACGCACGTTTTCATTTAGCTCAGGTTGCGCAGTAAACGTAATTTTATCGCCATCAACCGAGGCGTTTTCTTGCATTACAACGCCGTTAGCGCCAGGTGCAATGGCGGCGCCGGTCATTATTCTTACGCATTGCCCTGGGGTAAGCGTTCCTTCAAAAACTTGACCTGCAAACACGCTGCCTACTTGTGTGTAGGTTAAGCTTTTATCTGAAATACACAGCGCATAGCCATCCATTGCTGAGTTGTTATGAGCGGGTACGTTTATAGTTGACTTAACATCGCTTGCTAAAACGCGATCAACACTTTGCATTATAGAAATGGTTTCAACGTCTTTAACAGGCGTTATTGTGCCAAGTATATTTTGTATTGCAGTTTCAATTGGTAATAAACCGGGTGCATTGCAAACATCGTTCATATATATTGCTTACTTAAATCATTTTATTTTGAAACAATACTTATAATGTCAAAGCTTTACAATACATGGTTGGGTTATTTTTTGTGTGTGATATGCATGCTTTCATGCAGCGTAAACGCAAAAGAAACGCTGCATGTAGCCGTAGCAAGTAATTTTAAAACTGTATTGGAAACCCTACTAAAAAAATCCCCATTACCTAATGTTGACGTGAAAATATCAGCCGCTTCTAGCGGTGTTTTATATTCGCAAATAGTGCATGGCGCGCCATTTGATGTGTTTTTATCGGCTGACGATTTTCGCCCGCAATCGCTTATTAAAGAAGGTTATGCCGAGCAAAGTAGTTTGATCACTTACGCGTTAGGCGAACTTGCTTTGTGGCAACCCAAAGCTGAAAAAGTAAATGATAAAGTAGCCATTGCTAATCCGCGTTTTTCACCATACGGACGTGCCTCAGAGCACTACGCGAATAACCATTTTAAAAAACCAATAAATTATGTTTACGGGAATAATATTACGCATGCGTTTCAGTTTGTGCAAAGTGGTAATGTAGGAGTAGGGCTGGTGGCTGTTTCATCACTAAAGGCGGCTTACCGTAACACGCAAGATCAAAAATATTTAGATTATACCGTGCTGCCTACCAATCAATATCCCGATATAATTCAACAAGGCGTTATTATTAGCTCGACTAAAAAGCATGCTAGCGCTAAGCAACTTATGCAATTTTTAATGATGGACGCTACGCAGCAGCAGTTAATTGAATTAGGTTACAGAATAAAGGACAACAATGCTTCAAAGTGATTTAACTGCGCTGTGGTTAACTATAAAACTTGCCTTTATAACCGCAGTACTCCTTCTTATTTTTTGTATTCCACTGGCATACAAGCTCGCTGGCTATAACGGTAAATTTAAACCATTTTTAGAGGCATTAATTGCAATGCCTTTAGTGCTACCGCCTACATTATTAGGGTTTTACTTACTTGTTTTATTTTCGCCTGATCACGCTTTTGGGCAGTTTTGGTTTTGGCTAACGGGTACGCAGCTTGCGTTTAGTTTTCAGGGCGTGGTTATCGGCTCGCTTTTTTATTCACTGCCTTTTGTAATGCAGCCGCTTGTGGCTGGGTTTAAACATATCAATCAAACCTATAACGAAGCTGCCATTGCGCTTGGGTTGAGTCCGTTTAAACGCTTTGTGCATTTAATTATCCCGCTTTTAAAACCCAGTATTGGTAGCGCGTTTGCTTTAGGTTTTGCGCATACATTGGGTGAATTTGGTTTGGTATTAATGATTGGCGGTAATATTCAGGGGCAAACACAGGTGGTGTCTATTGCGCTTTATGACCATGTTGAATCGTTAAATTATACGGCGGCGCATCAGCTTTCACTTATTTTACTGGCTATTTCGTTTGCCTGTTTAGTGCTGTTATTTAAGTTTAATAAAAGCATTGTAGGGGTTAAGCAATAACATGATTAAGTTAAGCCTTTTTAAAGCACTCAATAATTTTGATTTAGATATAAACCTTGAACTTGAGTCGTTTAATGTACTCGGTGTTTACGGGCCTTCAGGCTCTGGTAAGTCAACATTACTGCGTTGTATTAGTGGTTTAGAGCCTGCAAAAAGTGTTCATATTAATAATCAGCCAGTGCATGAGTTGCCAAGCGATAAACGCGGTATAACGCTTCAGTTGCAATCGTGCCCGTTGTTTCCTCATTTAGATGTGGCAGGTAATTTAGCGTTTACACAAAAACACTGCGGGAATAAACAAACCAGCTTAACGCTTCAATACGTTGTTAAAACACTTGAATTACAAGACTTACTAAATCGTGACGTACAAAGCTTATCGGGTGGCGAGCGCCAACGTGTAGTATTTGCGCGCACTTTGCTTGCCGGTCAGAAATTTATAATGCTTGATGAGCCTTTTAGTGCGCTTGATTGGTCATTGCGTTTTAAAACGCTCACTAAACTCAATGAGTTAGCCGTTAAGTTTAATATTAAATTTATAATAGTAAGTCACTCATTAAAAGAGCTGCTATTTTGCTGCGATATCCTTATTCAGCTTGATAAAGGTAAGGTGATAAACCAAGGTGCAAGTGCACACGTTGCAAAAGCTATTTATGCAAACGATAGGCAAACACCGCTGAGCTTAATTAATTACAATGTGGTTAAATTTGATGAAGACTATGGGCTATATCAACTGCAATTACAGCAAAGTGAGCAGCCGCTTTTTGTGCTTACTGCACTTGTAGATAGCAGTAATAAGCTAATTATAGAAAGTGAGCAAATGTCGTTTAGTGCGTTAAAGCCTGAGCAAACAACGCATAGCAATGTTTTAAAGTCGGTATTAACTCAGGCTGAGCTTATTAATAATAAATGGCAGTTAACGCTTAATGTAGATGGGCAAAAATTGTATTGCTTGGCATCAAGACGAGTGTGGGACAAAAACGACTTTAAAGTGGGCGATGTGCTTTATACAACAATCAGTAATCTAGAATAACTAAATGCTGCACACCGCACATTGACTGTTTTTAGCTATTTTAAAACGATTAAACTCCATGCTTAAACCATCCACCAGCAATAAGTGCTCGCTTAATCCGCTGGGTAAACCAGCAAGCATTTTTAGCGCTTCAGTAGCCTGAATACTGCCTATTAGCCCCACAATAGGAGAGAGCACACCGGATTCTGAGCAGCTTTGTGTTTGCTCGCTAAAAAACTGCGATAAGCAACCATAACAGTGGCTGTTTTCATCCATAGTAAAACAGGCGACTTGTCCTTCCATACGTATTGCAGAGCCTGACACCAGCGGAACTTTAGCCTTAAAACAGGCGCTATTAAGTGCATTGCGCGTTGTTAGGTTATCTGAGCAATCAATCACTATATCAATGTTATTAAATAATTGTTCTGTAGAGGTACTTGCACCAAAAAATGCCTCAATGGTGTTTATGTCTATTTCACTATTAAGTGCGCTGAGCTGTTTTTTAGCAGCACTGCATTTTGAGCTACCAATATCACTTTCTTTATACAGTATTTGCCTTTGCAGGTTGGTCACGTCTATTTCATCGTTATCAATTAAGGTAAGCGTGCCAACGCCAGATGCCGCTAAATATTGACTTACCGCACATCCAAGTCCACCCACACCAACAATTAAAGCATGCGATTGCCATAGTTTCTCTTGTCCGTCTATATCAAGCTGCGGCAGCATAATATGCCGAGAATAGCGCAGTTGCTGCTGATAAGTTAGCGGTGTTTTTTGCATTTTCAAACTTCTCATACTTTTTTTGAACAATACCAATTTGTTAAATCCTAGAGCAAGTAGTAACGCTTTTTATTTGCACTGTAACAGCCCATATCCCCTCACTCATATAGTGCAACTATAACGCATTAAAATAATAAATACATATAACTAGCTGAAATATATGGTTTTTAATTAGTGGCTCAGTAATTGCTGTGTTTGGTTAACTAAAATTTAACAAAGTTTGAGCTACTACTCATATAAAAGAGTGGGGCATTTATAAAACAATAATACGTTTACGAGGAAATAAACATGCAACCGAGTTCTGGATTTAACTTAATATCCTTTAAAGGAAAAATGAAAGTATTACATCTGAGTTGGATGGTCTTTTTTGTGTCATTTTTTGTATGGTTTAACCATGCTCCTTTATTGGGTGCAATTGCGGGCTCGCTTGGTATTACCATGGCACAAGTTAAAACATTACTAATTTTAAATGTAGCGTTAACTATTCCTGCCCGTGTTGTGGTGGGTATGCTGACCGATAAATTTGGTCCCCGGGTTGTTTATGCGGCGCTACTTATTACCTGTAGTATTCCGTGTTTTATGTTTGCTATGGCAACCACATTTGAACAAGCCGCTATAGCGCGTTTTGCGCTAGGCTTTATTGGTGCTGGCTTTGTTGTGGGCATTCGTATGGTGAGTGAATGGTTTCCTGCTAACGAGCTGGGCATAGCAGAAGGTATTTATGGCGGCTGGGGGAACTTTGGTTCAGCAGCAGCGGCTATGTTATTGCCAATTATTGCACTTATGTTTGGTGGCGAAGATGGTTGGCGTTACGCAGTAGGTTTAACGGGTGTATTAAGCGTTATATTTGGTATTATTTGGTACTTAAATGTAACCGATACACCAAAAGGCGGTACATACTTTAAGCCTAAAAAAGTAGGCGCAATGGAAGTAACCAGTAAAGGCGACTTTGTATTACTTCTTATTATGAAAATCCCTATGTATGGTGCACTAGCATTACTTACTTGGAAGCTTTCGCCAACCGGTGCTAACCTAATTTCGGCTAACTTTGTACTTGCCGTGTATGCTTTTTTAGTTCTACTTTATATTTACGAAGTGTATAAAACCTTTGATGTAAATGGTCATATTTTTAAAGAGCCTGTACCTGAGTCTCATCGTTATGAATTTAAGCAAGTAGCTGTTTTAAATATTCTATATTTTACAACTTTTGGTTCTGAGCTTGCGGTTGTCTCTATGTTACCGCTGTTTTTTATGGATGTATTTGCGCTTGATATGGTGTACGCGGGTATTTTAGCCTCTGCTTATGCATTTATGAATTTAGCATCTCGCCCTGGTGGCGGTTGGATTTCAGATAAATTAGGTCGTCGTATAACACTTATTGTACTTACGACGGGTCTTGCTGTTGGTTATTTTGTAATGGGCTTGGTTGATGCATCGTGGCCTTTATGGCTTGCTGTAGTAGCTGCTATGGCATGTTCGTTCTTTGTGCAAGCTGGTGAAGGCGCTGTATTTGCCGCAGTACCACTAATTAAGCGTCGTTTAACAGGGCAAATTGCAGGTATGACAGGCGCATACGGTAATGTTGGTGCAGTAGTTTACTTAACGGCATTATCACTTGTTGATTATCAAACCTTCTTTTTAATTATTGCGGGTAGTGCATTACTTGGCTTGGGCGCACTGTTTTTTATGAAAGAACCAGACGGACACATTACCGAAGTAAATGAAGACGGCACCGTTGAACTTATTTCAGTAACTTAAGGCATTATTGACTATGTTTGATGAAACAGTCCACGCTAAAGAGCTAAAAAATGAACTCAACGTTTCATTTGGCGGGCACAGTGCTAAAGGGTTAAAAGCAGAAAACCAAGATGCGTTTGCAGCTCTCAATACTAAAGCACAAGAAAAAGAGTCTAAAGGCGTTATTGCCTGCTTAGCCGATGGGTGTTCATCAGCAAAAAATGCTAAACAAGCGTCTCAACTTTCGGTTACTCATTTTATAAATGAGTATTTAAATACCCCCGAAAGTTGGGCGGTTAAAAAGTCAGTGTCGAAGGTGTTAGCAAGTTTAAATCAGTGGCTTTATTCGCAATCGGTTAATTACAATCACTTAGGTCAGCGTCAAGCCGATTGGATGACGACTTTTACAGCACTTATTTTAAAGTCGGCAACGGGTTATATATTTCACTTAGGTGATACGCGTATTACTCGCTTGCGAGGAAATAAAATAGAGGCAATAACACGGGATCACAAAGTAAACGATACGCTAACACGTGCACTTGGCGCACAACTTCATCAAGAAATAGATGTATACGAAGTTGACCTTAAAGCAGACGATATTTATATATTAACCTGCGATGGCGTACACGATGTGCTCCCAAGCAGCGACATAGCTAAATTAATTAATGAGCACGCTAATTTAGAGCCCACTAATTTAGAGCATGCAGCTAAAGCAATTACCGAACTTGCATTAGCGCGAGGCAGTGACGACAACGTAAGTTGTTTACTGGTAAAAGTAGAAAATATTGCCGAGCAAAAGTTAGATGAACTTTACCATTCGTTAACACGACGCAAAATTCCACCTGCGCTTAATGTTGGGCAAAAAATTGATGACTACACGGTTATTCGTAAATTGCATGCCAGTAGTCGCTCGCACATTTATTTAGTGCAACAAGCGCCCGATATACCGCCAGTTGTTTTAAAAGCACCTTCGGTTAATTTTGAAGACGATGTGCACTACCTTCAAGGCTTTATAAGAGAAGGCTGGGTAGGGCAACGCATAAACCATTTAAACGTGATGAAAGTACTGAGTACGCAATCGCAAAGTCGTTTTTTGTATCATATTTGTGAGTACATGGACGGGCAAACACTCAGTGATTGGAAGCACGACGTGCCGCACCCAGAAATAACCCAAGTACGCAGTATTATTGAACAAATAGTACATGCACTAAGGGCGTTTCAGCGACTCGATATGGTGCATCGCGATTTAAAACTCGATAATGTAATGATAGATGCGCACGGTAAAGTAACGCTAATAGATTACGGCACAGTAAGTGTTGCGGCTATGGACGAGTCGGTTAAACAAATTGCGGATGATTGCCCGCAAGGCACTGCCGACTACACCGCACCCGAGACACTTATTACTATGCACGCCGATTTTAAAAGTGATTTGTTTTCACTTGGCGTGATTGCATATGAGTTATTGTGCTCAAAATTGCCTTATAAACCACTGCCACTTAACCACGTAGCGCCAAAAGATTACAGCCATTGGCACTACACAAGTATTCGTAAATACAGAGCCGATATTCCGTTTTGGTTAGATCAAGCCCTTATGAAGGCGCTCGCCCCTAAACCTGAGCTCAGATACCAAGCTTTTTCTGAGTTTATAAACGATATCAACAAACCTAATCCTTATTTAGAAAGTACCGCTAATAAAAGTTCAATAATGAAACGCGATCCAGTTATGGTGTGGAAATGTATTTCGCTGTGTTTATTTATTGCTTTGGTATGTGTATTAATAATTAAAACTTAGAGAACTAAAATGCTTAACTATAAGAACAACTTACCTATTATTTTTATACTGGGTTGCTTCACTGCGCCTTCAATAAGCCAAGCTTCGCAAACTGATCTTGATTTTAGACTGCGTTTTGAAAGCGTTGATCAAAACAATGCCTTAAAAGATGCAAGCGGCTTAACACTTAGAACCCGCTTAACGCACCAAACAGATGAGGTGAATGGTTTTTCAGCCCTTATTGAAGTAGAAGACACCCGCAGCCTATTGGGCGTAGATGATTACAACAATACGGTGGGGAAAAATACTAATTACTCTGTTATTGCCGACCCAGAAAACACCGAGATAGACCAAGGTTTTGTTAAATATGCCCGCGATGGCCTATCGCTAAAAGTAGGGCGCCAAGTAATAGCCCTTGATGGGCAGCGTTTTGTTGGGCACGTAGGTTGGCGCCAAGACAGGCAAACCTTTGATGCAGCAACCATTAATTACGCACTTAATAACATAGATTTACAGTACAATTATTTAAATAAGCGTAACCGCATATTTGCTGACGATAAAGACATTAAATCGTCCGATCATCTAATTAATGCAAGCTTTAAAACAGACTACGGTAAAGTGGTTTTATACAGTTACTTATTAAGTGACGATGCACTACAAGACGACAGTTTAGACACTTATGGCGTTTCTTTTAACGGTAATAAAACCCTAAACGACATAAAATTTTATTACAAAGCGGAGTATGCAACGCAGTCTGCCTCAACAAGCGTGAGTGATTTTGATGCCGATTACTATGCACTTGAAGGCGCTGTCGATTTAAATGGGTTGGGTATAAAAACAGTAACATTAAAAGTTGGCATAGAGTCACTTGGCTCTGATAATGGCGATTACGGGTTTGCAACACCGCTTGCCACGTTACATAAATTTAATGGTTGGGCAGATACGTTTTTAAATACACCCGCACAAGGCTTGGACGACACTTACATAAGCTTAAACGGTAAAGCGTTTGACGGAAAATGGCTGGTGGCTTATCACAGTTTTGATGCTAATGAGCAATCAAATGGGGTTGACGATTTGGGCAGTGAACTAAACGTACAATACGTTAAACCTATTAATAAACAATATGCAGTAGGTGTTAAATACGCTGATTACTCAGCGGGCGATACTGCTGCTAATAAAGTCGATACTCAAAAATTGTGGGTATGGATGAGCGCTAAATTTTAACCCTCACTATCTTCTAAAATCCTCTTGTAATTTATAGCGACACAAGATGGTGCAGTTGCACCATCTTGTGGGGCTTTATGCTTTTCACCTCTGCACCAATGTAGGCAAGTTACTGATTTTAAATGCTTATATATTTGGCTTACATATTGCTATAACAATCCTATAACAAATTATTCGATGTTATCTTTAGTCAATCACTAAAGTAGATATCATTTTAAGGTGAGTAAATGCTAAGCAAGCAGCGTGTTGTAGTGGTAGGAAACGGAATGGTGGGGCACCATTTTGTGCAGCAGCTAGTTTCTCAAAATCAAGCTGATGAGCAATTTGAAATTACGGTACTTAGCGGTGAAGACCGTTTAGCGTATGACCGCGTGCAGCTATCGTCTTTTTTTAAAGGCAAAACCGCAGACGACCTCGCACTTACATGCAATAAAACCTATGACGATTGGCAAGTACGCTTTCATACTCATTCTAAAGTGGTTGATATAAATCGTGATACGCAAACTGTAACGACCGCTAAAGGGGAGTTGTTTGAATACGACAAACTTGTGCTTGCTACAGGTTCATTCCCATTTGTACCGCCTATACCGGGTAAAGATCGCGAGCATTGCCTTGTTTATCGCACCATTAACGATTTACACGGAATAAAAAATTCAGCCCACGGCAGCAAAGTAGGCGTGGTAATTGGTGGCGGTTTACTGGGGCTTGAAGCTGCAAACGCATTAAAGCAATTGGGTTTACATACTCACGTAATAGAATTTGCACCGCAACTTATGGGCGTACAAGTTGATGCGGGGGGCGGTCGGTTACTAAAAAACAAAATTACAGACTTGGGCGTTACTGTGCATACATCGGTAGCAACCGAGGAAATAGTAGAAGGTGAAAGTTGTCGTTACAAAATGTGTTTTAAGGGCGGTAAAACCCTTGAAACCGACATGATTGTATTTTCGGCAGGTATTCGCCCTTATGATAATTTAGCCCGCGAGTTTAATTTAGAGATAGGTGAGCGCGGCGGTATTGTAATTAATAATCACTGCCAAACGAGCGATAAAAACATATACGCTATTGGTGAATGTGCACTGTGGAATAATTTTATTTTTGGCTTAGTGGCACCTGGTTACGCCATGGCTAAAATAGCAGTTGGTCATATTTTACAAGATACGCAGCAAGGTACTTTACAAAGTACTGGCTTAGACAATAAAGCCGATGAATTTAGCGGTGCCGATATGAGCACTAAGCTTAAATTAATGGGTGTTGAAGTGGGCTCTATTGGCGATGCGCATGCACGCAGCGAAGGCGCAATAAGCTATTATTTTGAGGATCAATCCAATGGTATTTATAAAAAAGTAGTCACTAATTCACAAAGTAATAAGCTGATTGGCGCCGTGCTTGTTGGCGATACCAGCGATTACGATAATTTACTGCAATATCATTTAAACGACATTGAACTTACCACCGCTCCCGAAGCGCTCATTATGCCCCTCGCCGGCGACATAGCAGAGTTAAGCGCCGATGACTTGCCTGATGACGCCATTATTTGCGCTTGTCATAAAGTAACTAAACACACCATTGAACAAACAGTCGCTAAAGGCTGCATAGATTTGGCAAGTGTGCAGCAAAGCACCAAAGCCAGTACAGGCTGTGGAGGGTGTGAAAAACTCGTTCAAAACGTAATAAACAGCGCACTCGCTAAAGCAAGTAACACAATTAACGTAGTTACCCTTAATGAGCCTGTTAAACAGCCTGCATAAATTAAAGCACACTAAAAGAGAGCAGTATGGCAACCGCAAACACGTCACCAACTATAAATAAAACGAGTTTAAAACAAACAACATGTGCTTACTGTGGTGTAGGGTGCGGTGTTGATATTTCACTTTTTAATAATGTGCCAACCAAGCTTGAAGGCATGCGAGAGCATCCCGCAAACTTTGGTCGTTTATGTGTAAAAGGCACCCATTTGCTCGACACAACAGGCAGTGATAATCGCTTAACGTCGCCCCTTATTAATAATAAAGCAGCCACGTGGGATGAAGCAACTGACCACGTTGCCAATAAATTTAACGACATAATACAAAAGCACGGGCCTGATGCGGTGGCTTTTTATGTGTCAGGGCAGTTACTTACTGAAGATTACTACATCGCGAATAAATTAATGAAAGGCTACATAGGCTCAGGCAATATTGATACTAATTCACGCCTGTGTATGTCATCTGCTGTGGCAGGTTATAAACGCGCTTTTGGTGAAGACGTAGTGCCGTGTACCTATGAAGATTTAGAGCAAACTGAGTTACTTATATTAATTGGCTCAAATGCCGCATGGACGCATCCGGTTTTGTATCAGCGAATGGAGCGTGCAAAGCAGCTTAACCCAAATATGAAAGTGGTGGTTATTGATCCGCGTAAAACCGACACAGCTGAGCTTGCCGACACATTTTTAAATATAAAACCAGGCAGTGACGCCGCGCTTTATAACGGCTTGCTTAATTATTTAAATGAGCATAACCACCTCGACACGCAATTTATTGCTCAGCACACAAACGGCTTTGAAAGCGCATTGCAAGAGGCACAAAAATGGAGTTGTAAGGCAGTTAGCGATTTTTGCGATATAGCAATTGAGCAAGTCACTGAGTTTTACGCGCTATTTGCTAACAGCCCAAGCGCGATTAGCTTTTATTCAATGGGTATAAATCAATCAAGCTCGGGTGTAGATAAATGCAACGCCATTATTAATGCACATTTAGCCTCAGGTAAATTACTTAAACCAGGCAGCGGTCCGTTTTCGATTACTGGGCAGCCCAATGCGATGGGCGGGCGCGAAGTAGGTGGTTTGGCTAATCAGTTGGCGGCGCATTTAGATATTGAAAACGAAGCACATCAATCACTTGTACAACGCTTTTGGCTCTCGCCAACTATTGCTAAAAAAGCAGGCAGTAATGCTATTGATATGTTTGATGAAATAGCCGCAGGCAAAATAAAAGCAGTGTGGATAATGGCAACAAACCCAATGGTCAGCTTGCCCAATAACGCTGCTATTAAAAAGGCATTAGAGACCTGCGAGCTGGTGGTTGTATCTGACTGTATTGCAAAAAGTGATACGTTAAAGTTTGCCGATGTTGCTTTTCCATCAACCGGATGGGGCGAAAAAAACGGCACAGTAACCAACTCAGAGCGCAGAATATCAAGGCAGCGCCCGTTAGTAGCGCCTTATTCGGGAGCTAAAAATGATTGGCAAATTATGTGCGAAGTCGCTAAAAAAATGGGCTTTGAAGGGTTTGACTTTACAGATCCAAGTGGCATTTTTGAAGAATGGGCACAATTAACCGACTTTGAAAATAATGGCAGCCGATTATTAAACCTCTCTGGTTTAGTTGGGCTCACACAAAATCAGTATGATAATTTAAAACCCATTATGTGGCCTGTTGTTAAAAATCAGCCTTATATAAACGGTCAGGTTTTTACAGATAACCAATTTAGCACCGCTGATAAAAAGGCGCGTTTTATACCTATAACGCCGCAACTACCGGTGCAAAAAACATCAAGTGATTATCCGTTTGTAATGAACTCAGGACGTATACGCGACCAATGGCATACCATGAGCCGCACGGGTAAAAGCACTGCGCTTTCATCGCATATTACACGCCCGTATATTGAAATTAATCCGCTTGATGCCAGTAAATTAGCAATTAAACAAAACGATTTAATAAACGCGATTGCCCAAACAGGGCAGGTTACCGCGCATGCCAAAGTAACCGATTCGGTGCGAAAAGGTGAATGTTTTATGCCTATTCATTGGAATAAGCAATTTGCGTCATCAGCAACAGTAAGTGGGTTGTATCAATCGGTAGTTGACCCTCTATCTGGTCAGGCTGAGTGCAAACACGGCGCCGTTAATATAGTTAAAGCACCCTTTGTGCAATATATGCAGCTGTTTGCTAGAAACGAACTTGTTATAAACAGTGATTTTTGGCTTAAAGTTAATGCAAGTAATTGCTTTAATTACCAATTAGCGCTTAATGAGCCACAAAGTGATTTACTGTATTACTGCCAAACCTTAACCGGTTTACAAGGGCAGTGGTCGGCTATGAATACGGCAAAAGCCATGCATGTGCAGTGTATTCAAAACGATCAATTAGCGTTTGTTGGTGTTATTTCTAATGAACAAAAAGAAATATCACTTGAGTGGATAAACCATTTGTTTGCAGAGCCATTACTGACTTTTACACAGTTACAGTCTTTGCTTTATGCAACCCCCGATGAAGAATTTACCCAAGGCGTGCAAGTGTGTAGCTGCTTTAAAGTAAGAGAGCAGCCAATTATAAACGCCATTAAAAACGGTGCAAACACCGTCGAGCAATTGGGGTCTGAACTTAAATGTGGAACGAACTGTGGTTCGTGTAAAACACAATTAAGCCAATTAATAAAACAACATTACAAAGCAGGCTCTAGCAGCATTGATGTTGCGGTTGTAATGTAAAGAAAAAAAGGAAGCATATGCTTAATGATCAATTTGGTCGGCAGTTTAACTATTTGCGCCTCTCAATAACCGATGTATGTAATTTTAGTTGTAGTTATTGTTTACCAAACGGGTATCAGTGCGATACGCCGCGTAATTTTTTAAATAAAAACGAAATTAGCATGCTTGTAAATGCGTTTGCAGAGCTAGGTACCAAAAAAGTGCGCATTACAGGTGGCGAACCATGCTTGCGAAACGACGTAACCGATATTATAAAACTCTGTAAAAATACACCCGGCATAGAAAAAGTAGCCATTACTACCAACGGATTTAATTTATTAAATAAAATTGATGAATTTGCCGATGCAGGGCTTGATGCGCTTAATGTAAGTATTGATAGCTTAAATCCGAGTATGTTTAAACTCATAACAGGGCACGACAAACTTAACCTTATTTTAAAAGGGATTGAGCGCGCGGTAGAGCTGGGCATAAAAGATATAAAAATAAATGCGGTGCTTGCCAAGCAGTTTAATAAAAACCAATTGAAGGATTTTTTAGCGTGGGTAAAACACCACAAAGTTACAGTGCGCTTTATAGAATTAATGGAAACCGGTGACGGCGCAACCTTTTTTGAAGAAAATCACTTAAGTGGGCAAACGGTTAAAGCCCAGCTTTTAGCTCAAGGCTGGTTACAAGTCGTGAGAGGGAAATTAAATGGACCTGCAGAAGAATTTTGTCATCCTGATTACGATGGTCGTATTGGTTTAATAATGCCGTACAGTAAAGATTTTTGTAAAAGTTGTAATCGCTTAAGGGTGTCGGCGCTGGGTAAATTACACTTATGCTTGTTTGCCGAACAAGGTATAGATTTACGTGAACTACTAAACGAGGACGATACTGCAGCGACCGTAAAGGCAATTCGAGCCGCTATGGGCAATAAAGAAATAAGCCATGAGCTAGATAAACGCTTAACAGGTGCGACAACTCACTTAGCCATGTTAGGTGGTTAATATGGAAGTAAAAGCTAAGCGAGATTATACAGGCGTTGTGCTTGCTGGTGGTAAGTCATCAAGAATGGGCACAGACAAAGCCGATTTAGTTTTAAAAAATAAAACGCTATTGCACAATGCGTGTGATTTATTAAAAGACGCAGGTGCTAAAAACATACTAATAAGCCGCAACGTTACAAATCCAGTTAAATCATCGAGCCAATATTCACCGAGCGATTATCCTTCAGAAAAGTACGTTAAAGATATATACCCAAATAGTGGACCCCTTGGCGGAATTTATTCCACATTAATAGCCACTGAGCATGACTTACTTATTACTGCGGTAGATATGCCTCTACTTACGAGTAGTTTGTTAAGCACAATTGTGCTGGCTTCTCAGTCAAATAACGTACAAAGTGTGAGCAATCAATTAAATCAGTCACAAATACATGCTTGGCACTTTGAAAATGAACCACTACCGCTGTATATTCGTAATACAAGCAGTGTAAAAAATCATTTAAAACACATACTCACAAACGCTAACAGTCATAAATCAATAAAACAGTTTACCCAAAGCATTGGTGTGCAAACGCTTTTATGTAATAAAACGCATGCATTAATAAACACCAATACGCCGGCGCAATTTAAAGCTGTAAATGAGCATTTTGACCAAAGCATTAATCAATTAAGAAGAACATTATGAGCCACACAACTGAGTCACAAATAGCATTAAACATTGCCGTAATGACGGTAAGCGATACACGCGATGAAATTACCGATACTTCTGGTCATTACTTAATTAAAGCGCTAACTGAAGCTGGTCATCACTTAGCTGATAAAGACATAGTTAAAGATGACGTTTACCAAATGCGTGCAGTGGCATCGCAGTGGATAGCCGATGACACCATTCATGCTATTTTAGTGACTGGTGGTACAGGATTTACCGAACGTGATTCAACACCTGAGGCATTTGCGCCGCTGTTTGATAAAAGCGTAGACGGTTTTGGTGAGCTATTTAGACATATATCGTACGGTGAAATTGGTAACTCAACTATTCAATCTCGTGCATTGGCAGGACTTGCTAACAACACCGTTATTTTTTGTATGCCAGGCTCTACAGGCGCATGCAAAACAGCATGGACAGGCATTATAAAAGATCAACTTAACTCAATGCATAAACCGTGTAACTTTGTACCGCACATTACCATTGGTAAAAAGTGTGAATCGCGTGAGCAATAGTATGTTAAGCCACGTAGACGAAAACGGCCAAGCGAATATGGTTGATGTATCGCTCAAAGACGTAACCTTGCGCGATGCCTCAGCTGAAGCATTTATTAGCATGAGCAAGCTTGCCTTTGAACAAGTAATGCTTAATCAAAACAAAAAGGGTGATGTGTTAGGCGTGGCACGCATTGCAGGTATTCAAG
The DNA here is from genome assembly GCF_014163745.1 of Pseudoalteromonas sp. SR44-2. NCBI lineage: Bacteria > Pseudomonadati > Pseudomonadota > Gammaproteobacteria > Alteromonadales > Pseudoalteromonadaceae > Pseudoalteromonas > Pseudoalteromonas sp. SR44-2. The sequence goes on from NZ_JACJDW010000019.1 coordinate 78,191, forward strand.
GCGCAAAAAAATGCGCTGATTTAATTCCGCTTTGTCATCCGCTTGCACTTAGTAAAGTCGCTGTTGATTTTGAACTTGATGAAGCTAACAGCCAAATTAAAATAACCAGCTACTGCAAACTTGCCGGTAAAACTGGCGTAGAAATGGAAGCGTTAACGGCGGTATCTGTGGCTAGCCTTACTTTGTTTGATATGTGTAAAGCAGCCGACCCATTAATGGAAATTAGCGGCATGCGCGTTACTCAAAAAGCAGGGGGCAAAAATGGTAGTTGGCAGCGCGATTAATCCAAACAATGTCATATATAGCGCCGGAAAAGTAGAGTTATTGTTTTTTGGACAACTAAAAGAGCGGTTAAAGTGCAGTAAATTAAGCCTTGAGATTACGCAGCCGCTTACTATTTCAGAGCTTAAATTAAAATTAGTGAGCCAATACCCGCATTGGCAACCGTGGCTTGAGGAGCGTGAGCTACTTGCAGCGCTTAACCAAACTATGTCATCAAGCGATGAAATAGTGAAAGCAGGGGATGAGCTTGCCTTTTTCCCGCCGGTTACAGGTGGCTAATGAGCATACATATTCAAGTACAAACCGATGATTTTAATGTAGGTGACGAGTACAATACGCTTTGTAGTAATAATAAAAGTGATGGCGCTGTTGTCACCTTCACAGGTTTGGTAAGAGAGTTCAGCAGTGGTGATAACGTTATTGCACTTGAGCTTGAACACTACCCTGGTATGACCGAGCAACTGCTTCAATCTATTGCAGAGCAAGCACAAACTCGCTGGCAATTGGCGCGAATATGCATTATTCACCGCGTTGGTTACTTAGCACTTGGCGAGCAAATTGTATTTGTTGGCGTAACGTCCCGCCATCGCCAAGCCGCGTTCGAAGGCGCACAATTTATAATGGATTACTTAAAAAACCACGCCACGTTTTGGAAAAAAGAGCACTTTAAAGACTCATCAAACTGGGTTGAGTTTAAACAAAGTGACAAACAAGCGATGGGTAGGTGGGAGTCTTAATGAAAATAATCTCTACTAATATCTCTAAAATAAAAACGGTAGTGTATAACGGCAAAGAGGTTAAAACCGGTATTTTTAAAACGGCAACTAACGAACCTGTTGTTATTGAAAAGCTAAATATTATAGGGGATGAGCAAGCTGATTTAGTTAATCACGGCGGGGTTGATAAAGCGGTTTACGCGTTTTCGCACAATCATTATGATTATTGGAAACAAACCCTCGAGAATGATGATTTGGCAGTAGGTGCCTTTGGCGAAAACTTCACGATTTCTGACCTTGATGAAGCGAATATACACATAGGTGACCATATTCGAATTGGTACTGCATTACTTGAAGTAAGCCAGCCTCGTGTGCCTTGTTTTAAATTAGCTATCGCCCTTAATAATAAAAACAGCCTTAAACTGTTTACGCAGCATTACTGCACTGGCGTGTATTTTAGGGTACTAGAGCAGGGCGTTGCAAAAACGGGTGATAGTGTTGTTATCGAGAAGAAAGCCTCGCACGACATATCAGTAAAAAAACTGTTCCAGGCTTTTTTTGATAAAAAATATCCAGATTATGAAAGTGTATTATTAGCAGCACTCGAATTGCCGGAGCTTGCTCTTGAGTGGCAAACTAAAATTAAAAAGAAGCTTTGTATTAAAAATGAACTAAGTTAAGCGTAAATTGTTATTTATAGAGGAGCTAGTAAAAAAGATAAAACCTGCTATACCTAATGTGATAAATACTATAATTATTATAGTGTTATTAAAAAACTGTTGGGTTAGTAGCTAAAATAGGTGTCGTATATGAATATCTCCAGAAAAACTGATGCTTATTGTGATTTTAACAGCTGCAGAGGTAAGTATTACTGTTTACTCAGCTTTTGAAATAGCTAAAGGGGCCAAGTTTCACCAACTTAATTTTCTTCACTTAAAATATACTCATCAACTTACTAAGTCAGTTAAAAAAATAGAAAATGATCTCCCAATAGATATAAATACCATTGAGTCAGAGATATTGTTAATTAGGCAGCAACCAATTGACTGTATTGAAGAAATAAATCCATTAAATTATGCTGTTATGGAATTTATTAACACAGAGAAAACTTTAACAATTTGTGAAAAAGATATAGAAAATCAATTTTCTGTAAGTAGTGAATCACTTGCTCGCTCGAATATCAACCATCCAAACTTAAGACCTGAGGGCAAAATAATAAGCGATATAACTCTAAATATTTTAGGATCATGCTCAATAATCGATTCATTAAAAATATCATCAGATAGTTGCTCTTTAGCTACTGCTACTTCTGAACCTGATTTATATAGCTCGACAGCACGTTGAGGCAGATTAGCAACAATAGAAAATGAGCTCGCATCAAAAATGTTTAAAATTAGCTCAGCAATGTTTTCTATGTTTGTTTGAATGTCATTATCAAGAGAAGTTGTTAATTGCTGCTCATCTATAAATGATACACCTTCTATATAACTCTCTACATTGGGCATTCAAACTCCTACAACAGTATTAAATATGCCTCATTAAAATGAGATGCAACAAATGATTAACTTATTGTAGTTGATTATTTTGAATGCGTTGAATAATTTGCATTATAAATAGACTTCAAATTAGGGTTTTACCTTATTATAGTCAGCAGGTTATGAATCAATTTTAAAATAAGGCAAAACTCAATCTGGGTGTGAAATTTGTAACTTAATAAATAACTATTATTTAGGGTAGTGGTATTACTAAAGATCAACATGCCCAAGTAGAAACAGCATATTTAATCGCTCATTTGTACAATTGTTTGCGCTACGCTAAATAAGGTTTTATGCGTATCCATTGCTTGTTTTTGTAGCTGTTTATGGGCTTGCTCTTCGGTGAGCTTTAACTGCTCAATAAGTATGTACTTGGCTTGGTGAATGACCTTTTGCTCACTAATAACTTTTTTAGCGTCAAGTAACGCTTGGTTTATTTGTTTTATATGCTGGCTTTGCTCGATAATTAAATCATACATAGTTTTATTACTGTTGAGCTTATCGGCCGCTATATTTTGGTTTACTTCTGGCTCTGGTTGCTTAATGGCTAATTGGCCAAAAGTAGGGGCTATGTGTTGCTCTACCATATTGTTAAGTACTTGCTTATTTGTATTTAAACTACGTTGAGCACAGGCTATTTGCATTGCTGCGGTATCAATTAATTGATCTGCTATATTTTGCTCAATCTTGTGCATTATATCTATGCGCGTAGTGGTTACTTCGTACCATACTTCGCTTAGTTGCGAGAGCGGTTGAGCGTTCTCGTCATCGAGTTTTTGCAGTAAACTTCTAAGTTGGTCTACCTGATTATTCACCTGATGTGTTGTTAACGTGGCAAAGCATTTTAAAAGGTGCGCATCGGCGTACTCATTAAAAAAGTCAAAACTGTGGTTTTGCTCTTGTTCAAAATGCGCGAGTTGTTGTTTTTGCTCAGTGGTAAATTTACTCGCTGCAAATGCTTGTGCACCACAGGCGCGCTCTTGTCCTGCATACTCTTTACCTTGCATAAAGTTAAAAAAGGCAACTAATAAACGCGTTATTTTAGGATCGCTTGCGCCATCTGCTGCCTCTAAAATAATATTGAGTAAACTAGCAATTAACTGCGTGAACGACTGCGTAGCATGCACTGCACTAATGTTTTGTCGTGCTATTTGGTTGCGTAATTCGGGCAATGCGTCAAGTGTTTGCAGGCTATAGGTAATTAAATTAAATAACCGAGTATGACCAGTATCGGCGTTGTCGTTTATAAATGTTTGTTTAAGAGAATCATAAAATGCAGTTTGTGCGCTGCTGCTTAAAGGGATTTGTTCTTGTAATTGGGTTTTAAATCGCTCGCGATTTGAGGCCAAAAATATATTACTCATTGCACGTTCTTTTTGTAACTGATGTACAAAATCGCCTAATTTAGTAAGCGAGGCACAACTGTTTTGTAATTGCTTTAGCGCGTGTATTTCTTGATACTTAGCCGCTAATAAAAACTGTTTTGTGAGAGGATTGCTTGTCGCCATTGGTATTATTCCACACTTTTTTGTTTTTAAAGTGCAACCACTGTTCCAATCATTAATAAATTTCATCATTGAATTTAAAATCAAGCTAATACAATTGCTTAAAGTATTATTTTTATTTGTCACTGTGTTTCTATAATTTAACTTGCCATTACTTTTAACTTATTTGGTGCATTTAAGTATGTTATTGCACACAACTTGAACCCAAATAAAAACAAAAAAAGCGCCTACTCCTGGGGAGGTAGTAAGCGCGAAAAGTGCATTATTCATTTTACGTCATGCGTTAACATTTACACTGTTTAGTAACTCAGGACTAATAGCCATTTTATGATTTATTACTTCGCCAATCATAATTAGGGTAGGGCCTTGAAGGTTGTGTTTAGCATGCTCATTTACAATCAGTTCAAGCGTACTAGTAATTACTTTTTGCTTAGTGGTAGTGGCATTCTCTATTAGTGCAATGGGTGTATTACTTGGCCAGCCCACTGATTGCAAACCGCAGCTTAGCGTTTGTAAGCGCGAAAGCCCCATATAAACCACTAAAGTGGGGTTGTTGTTTGCAGGCATAAACGCGTAATTTTGCCAATGAGGTTGCTTATTAGGATCGGCAAACTGCGCAGTTAAAAATGTAACACTGCGTGCTACGTCCCTTGCAGTGAGCGGAATACCCGTATAAGCGGACGTAGCACAAGCCGTTGTCACACCCGGAACAATAGCAAAATTAATATTATGCTCACTAAGCGCATCGGCTTCTTCGTTAATACGTGCAAATATACTTGGATCGCCGCCTTTTAAACGCACTACGTTTAAGCCTTGTTGTGCGTATTTAACCAGTAGTTCGCAAATGTTAGCTTGGGTCATCGAATGTTTACCCGCACGTTTACCTACAAATACTCGCTGTGCTTTTTTAGGAAGCGTTTTTAATAAATCATCGCTTACTAACCAATCGTATAAAACAACATCGGCGGTATTAATTAAACGCTGCGCTTTAACCGTAATTAGCTCTGCGTCTCCTGGGCCCGCACCAATTATATAAACGTTGCCGCTTTTGACGCTGCGACTATTTGAGCTTGTTAGCTTAGTAACAAGCTTATTTAGCCACACGTTTTCAATACCCGAAAAATAAGACAGTACACTCATACTATTCCCCTAAGCCACAGCTGTTGTAACTTTTAGTTCAGAGCTTATAAATACACTGCCGTCTTCAATTTTTGCATTAAAAACCGGTAAGTGTATTGCTTCTGCTTCTAAACATTCGCCTGTTTCTAGGCAAAAGTGTTGCTTATATAAAGGCGATGCGACAACTAATTTACTGTCGATTGAGCCAATAATGCCACGCGACAATACATTGGCTTTGCCAATAGGGTCGTAGTTGCTAATGGCAAACACAGCCGTTGGGTTTTGCGGAATGTAAAAAATAGCCACTTGCTGATTATTAACTAATGCGCATACGCCGCTATTAGCCACTAGGTTGTCGATTGTTCCAATATTATGCCAAGACATCAGCTTGCTCCTCTTCAACTTCCATTACTGGAATACGGTTTTGTGTATTACGTTGCTCACGCTTTTCGGCTTCTGTAGCAGGGCGAATTTGGTTACGCTCTTGCACAAACAAAATGTTGTCGTCGGTTTCGGGGCTATTAACAAACTGGCGGAATCGTTTGGCAGCATCTGGGCTTTCAATGGCTTTTTTCCACTCACACGCATAGGTTTGTGTAATTAACTCCATTTGCGCTTCTAGCTCGTCGCAAATGCCTAAGCTGTCGTCAATGACTACGCTTTTAAGGTAGTCTAAACCGCCTTCAAGGTTTTCCATCCATACCGACGTACGCTGCAATTTGTCAGCCGTTTTAATGTAAAATATAATTACGCGGTCAATGTATTTAATAAGAGTAGGTGTGTCTAAATCGGTCGCAAATAAATCAGCATGGCGAGGGCGCATACCGCCATTACCACACACGTATAAGTTCCAGCCGTTTTCGGTGGCTATAATGCCAATATCTTTACTTTGTGCTTCGGCGCATTCGCGGGTACAACCCGATACCGCCATTTTAAATTTATGCGGTGCGCGTAACCCTTTGTAGCGGTTTTCTATTTCTATTGCGTGTCCAACGCTGTCTTGCACACCATAACGACACCACGTACTACCCACACACGACTTAACAGTTCTAAGAGACTTACCATAGGCATGACCGGTCTCAAATCCGGCTTCTATAAGTCGCTCCCAAATAACAGGAAGCTCTTCTAAGCGTGCACCAAATAAATCGATACGTTGACCGCCAGTGACTTTGCAGTACAGGTTAAAATCTTTGGCTACTTGTCCAATTACAATGAGTTTGTCGGGCGTTATTTCGCCGCCAGCAATACGCGGTACTACAGAGTACGAACCATCTTTTTGCATGTTTGCTAGGTACGTATCGTTAGTGTCTTGTAAGCCAACATGGGCGGGCTCTAAGATAAAGTCGTTCCATGTTGAGGCTAAAATAGAGCCAATGGCAGGTTTACATATTTCACAGCCATGACCGCTGCCGTGTTTAGTTAGTAAGTCATCAAAGCTTTTAATGCTTTCTACTTTTACCATATGCAGTAATTCTTGGCGTGAATACGCAAAGTGCTCACATACATGGTTGTTAACTTCAACACCACGGCTCGCTAATTCGTTATCAACAACTGATTTTAGTAACGCAGCACAACCGCCACAGCCGCTTGCTGCTTTAGTGCATGATTTTACCGAGGCTAAATCGCATGAGCCGCCATCAATCGCGCCTACAATGTCGCCTTTACTCACATTGTGACACGAACAAATAGTGGCTGTATCGGGTAGGGCACTGCCAGATAACGACGGCGCGCCGCCGCTGTCTGGTAAAATTAAACACTCAGGGTTTTCTGGTAAGTCCATGTCGTTAAGCATGTACTGCAGTAATGTATCGTAATCGCTGGTGTCGCCAACAAGTACAGCGCCCAGTAATTTATCGCCTTTTCCACTTAGTATGATTTTTTTATAACAGCCGCGAATAGCGTCTTGGTATATAAGTTCTTTACAGTCTGGCGTTTTTGCATGAGCGTCGCCAATTGAGCCTACTTCTACGCCTAACAGCTTAAGTTTTGTGCTCATATCAGCACCTAAAAACTCAAGCTCGCCGCCACTTAATTGGCTCGCTGCAACGCGCGCCATGTTGTAACCCGGTGCAACTAAACCAAATAGTTTTTTGTCCCACAAAGCACATTCGCCGATGGCTAAAATATCCGGATCTGATGTTTGGCATTGGTTATTAATAATAATACCGCCGCGCTCACCGAGTTCTAAATCAGCAATCTTACCTAGCTGATCGTACGGGCGAATACCGGCAGAGAACAAAATCAGATCTGTTTCTAAAAATGACTCATCCGAAAAATTCAATCTAAAGCGACTCGTTTCGCCTTTTACTATTTCACTGGTTGCCTTTGATGTGTGTACCGTTACGCCAAGTTCTTCTATTTTATTTTTTAGAAGCGTACCGCCTTGCCCATCAAGTTGAACAGCCATAAGCTGCGGCGCAAATTCAACTACGTGGGTATCAAGTCCTAGTTGCTTAATCGCATTTGCGGCTTCAAGCCCTAACAAACCACCGCCAATAACAACACCGCTTTTACTTACAGCGGCACTGGCTTTTATTTGTTCTAAATCTTCTAATGTGCGATACACCAAACAATGGGGTTGGTCGTTACCTTTTATAGGCGGCACAAACGGAAATGAACCTGTCGCGAGTACAAGCTTGTCGTACGGGTATTGCTCACCGGTTAATGTGGTCACTATTTTTGCTGATCTATCAATGTCTTCAACCCACTGGCTGGTATACACATTAATATTAAGTTGTTTATAGTTGTCGTGAGTGGTAAGTGCTAAATCGGCGGCTGTTTTGCCATCAAATACACTTGATAAATACACGCGATCGTATGCAAGATTTGCTTCTCCGCAAAGCACGGTAATGTCTGCGTTGGCATCGCTTTGGCGCATTTGCTCAACAAAGTGGTGTCCGACCATACCATTACCAATAATGAGTATTTTTTGCGAGGTTTGCATATGGCATTCCTTAAAGTGACGGTTTAAATACAAATAACAAAAAAGCCCGCCACAAATACGCATTATGCATAACTGTGTGCGGGCTTCTTTGCCGATGGTTGCTAATAGCTATAGTGCCAACAACCTAAATTTTTGCCATAAGTAAAACTGGCTTGTTAACAGAGTGTTTGCAAAAATATAGCCAGTTTTTTAAGTTATTGTTTAAATTATATTTAATGTTTTTTTAGAATGAGTGAAAAACCCGTTTTGATATATGTTGGTGCGCGCTTGGCACTAAGAGGGTGCAAGTATTGTCATTGTATTGTGCATTATCAGTCAATAAAACACCCATTATCATTCATTGTGTATTGAGTTAAATTTAGCCCATAAAATACGCACACGAATTACAAGCAAAATGATAAACACAAATTCAATAGATGATTCCCCTTTTCACGAAGGCGAGTTGGCAATACAAGACAAACTCGGTAAACGAAAAATAATGGCAACATTTAGCAAACGTGGCGTGCGCTCATTTATGCCAGAGCAGCATAGAAAGTTTGTGGCTCAAAAGGTTACGTCGTTTATTCAGTTTTTATTTGAAAAGTTTGAAGCTAGGCCAAAAACAAAAAGCCTAAAATCAGTTAAGTGATTTTAGGCTTTTGATACTGGTTTAAACTTATTTAAAATAGCTACTTACTTTAAAATAACCACAGGCACATCGCTGTTCTCGAGCATTTTAATGGTGTTACTGCCCACAAAAAACTGCCTTAGTTTAGAGTGCCCAAATGCACCCATTACAATTAGTTCTACATTATTTTGCTCTTTATATTGCATTAACGAGTCAAAAATATTGCCCTCTAAAAAGCTTGCCGACACTTCAAAGTCCATACTGATAAGCTTGTGCTGTGCGTTAACAAATTTTTCTTCAAGGTCTTTTTCGTTATTTTTAATACTCACTAAATGACAATGCAAACCATGTAATAAGCCGCCATCAATCACTTGTTGTAGCGCTTTGTCGGCTGTTTCGCGGCCGTCGTACGCAATCATAAATGATTTAGGTTGTTTAAATGTTTCAGGAATAAGCAAAATAGGTTGTGTTGCATTGCGCACTAAGGTTTCTATATGTGAGCCCAGCACCGCAAAGCTATTACTATGTCCAGCACCATTTTGGCCAATAACAATAAGGCGTGTATCGTCTTTTAAGTCTATAACGGTATCGAGCAAATCACCGTGGCGCTTAATTAGTTCAAAATTAGTAACACCTGCCGATTTAGCATGCTCACTTACTGAATTTAATAATTCGTCAGCCATTTTTAAACTTACTTTGCAGCGTTGTTCGTCAAGCTTAGTCATTTCATCAAGAAGTGTTGACTGTGCACCAAGCCCAATACTACCAGAGTAGTCGCCGATATTAGTTTGCTGCGTTTTTTCAATTGTATGCACAAAGCTAATTGGTTTATTTAGCTTTTTTGAAGCCCAAATAGCAGCGTCGGTTACATTTTTTGTAATGGCTGAGCCATCTACATAGGTAATTATTTTAGTCATTGCATTCTCCTTAATGTCCGCCAAGTAGTTTTTCGACTTCTTCAGGGTTGTTATGCACACCAAATTTATCAATTACAGTTTCGGTTGCGCTATTCATACCAATAATATTAACTGTTGCGCCTTCGCGTCTAAATTTAATAACCACCTTGTCGAGTGACGATACACCGGTTATATCCCAAAAATGTGCATGGGTTAAATCAATGACCACGTTAGAAACCGCATTTTTAAAATCGAACGATGAAATAAATTGCTCAGCTGAGGCAAAAAACACTTGGCCAACGACTTCATAGGTTATTTCATCGTTGCTTTCATCATGGTTAGCTTTAACCACCATAAAGCGACCAATTTTATTAGCAAAAAACAGCGTAGCTAACAACACACCAACTAAAACGCCAATGGCTAGGTTATGCGTGGCAACAACCACAATAACGGTGGAAATCATCACAACATTTGATGAAAGCGGGTTCTTTTTTAAATCCTTAACAGATGTCCACGAAAACGTACCAATCGATACCATAATCATTACCGCAACTAATGCTGCCATAGGAATTAAACGCAGCCATTCATCTAAAAACACCACCATGATGATTAAAAATAAACCTGCAATAAAGGTAGAAAGCCTGCCGCGACCGCCCGATTTAACATTAATGATTGATTGCCCAATCATAGCGCAACCCGCCATACCACCAAATAAGCCTGCGCCAATATTAGCAATACCTTGGCCCTTACATTCTTTATTACGATCGCTCGTTGTATCAGTTAAGTCATCAACAATAGTTGCGGTCATCATTGACTCAAGTAAGCCCACAACAGCAAGACCAATTGAATACGGTAATACAATTTGCAGTGTTTCGAGTGTTAGGGGGACATCGGGCCATAAAAATATAGGTAGAGTGTCTGGCAGTTCGCCCATGTCGCCAACGGTTCTTATATCAAGACCCAAAAATATTGAAATCAGTGTAATAACAACAATACACACTAAAGGAGAGGGAAGTATTTTGCCAATAGTTGGAATATATGGGAATAAGTAAATAATACCTAAGCCCGCTGCGGTCATCGCATAAACATGCCAAGTAACATTAGTCAGCTCAGGTAACTGCGCCATAAATATTAAAATCGCCAGCGCGTTTACAAACCCTGTTACAACAGAGCGCGATACAAAGCGCATTAATTCACCGAGCTTTAAAAAGCCTGCAAATATTTGTAGTACACCAGTGAGTAAGGTAGCAACCAGTAAGTACTCCAGACCATGATCTTTAACCAGCGTCACCATTAACAGTGCCATTGCACCGGTGGCCGCCGATATCATGCCAGGACGTCCGCCTACAAAGGCAATAATAACGGCGATACAAAATGAGGCGTATAAACCTACTTTTGGATCAACACCGGCAATAATAGAAAAAGCAATCGCTTCAGGTATTAGGGCAAGCGCCACAACAATACCAGCAAGCACATCGCCACGAACATTAGAGAGCCAATCTCTTTTTACGTGATCAAACATGTAATAAACCTAATTAGTTAGTTTCCCAAAGTATAGGGGAATATTTTATTTAAATAACAGTGATTCTCGCGCAGGCGGCGATTAAGGTTGCACGTAACGTGCTGATGAAAAAGGGGAGTGGTTGCCTAGGGCGGCGTAAGTTTCAAGAAAAAAGCTCCTTTTGATTAGTTTATATTAATAATGCGGACGAATTATAAGCATCACATATATATTAGCAATATGTTATTTGGCCTTAAAGACCAAACATTAATTTAATTATGCATTTGCTTATTTAAAACTCAAATGTAAAACCAAACTCTCTTAGTTTTTCGTATACGTTTATATCAAAACGGTACAAAGTAGCAGCTCGGTGAGCTACGTTGGTTTGTTTTTCTTTGCAGTTTATTAGGGTCTGTTGATCTTTCAAGGTTAAATTTGCAGCAGTCTGTTTGGTATTTAGGCAAGGCAGAGCCTATGTAGTGTGGTTATTCCCCATAAATGGGCGATAACGTAGCATTAATGCCAAACA